>JAEZZV010000280.1 GCA_023418375.1 Actinomycetes bacterium
CTCGAGGCCGCGGATGTAGCCGGCCTGCGCGTCGGTGCGGACGTCGATGGTGTCGACGCCGAGGCCGTTGGCGCTCATCGCCTTGTCGATGTTGACGGTGATGACCTCACCGACGTTCGCCCCGACCTGGAACGTGCCGTTGGTGTACTTGCCGTCGAGCAGCTTGGCGCCGTTGAACTGCGTGGTGTCCGCGATCCGGGTCAGCTCGGAGTTGAGCTGGCTCATCTCGGACTGGATGTTGCCCTTGGCGTCCGCGGACAGACCACCGGTGTTGGCAGCCTGCACCGACAGATCACGCATACGCTGCAGGATCGCGTGCGTCTCGGTCAGCGCACCCTCAGCGGTCTGCACGACGGAGATGCCGTCCTGGGCGTTGCGGACAGCGACCTTCAGACCGCCGACCTGCGAACGCAGGCCCTCGGAGATCGCCAGACCAGCAGCGTCGTCAGCCGCACGGTTGATCCGGAAGCCGGACGAGAGCTTCTCCAGCGACTTGCTCAGGTCGTTCTGCGTGACCGACAGGTTGCGGTACGAGTTGAGTGCCGCGATGTTCTGGTTGATCGAGAGACCCATGGTGAACTCCTCCTTGAAACGGGTCCAGGTACGCCGCCCCTCCATGGGCGAGCACCGATCACATCGGCGCGGCGGCTGCGTTCGTGAGGGTTGTGTCGGGGGGATTCCTCGGGTTCGTGGTCCACACCTGGGTCGGGCGCCGTCGCAGGGGCGCCCGGAGCCTTCAGCCGACGGCCGCGATCCGTTCGTAGGACGCCGCCGTGAACTCGGCGACGTCGTGCGTCCCGGTCCGCTGCTGCGGCACCACGGCGGCCGTGCCGTTGCTCGCGGCCTTGGCGGCCACCGAGGCGAAGTACGCCCGACGACGACGCTCGGCGACGCCGTCCGGCCGCGCGGACTGCGGGACGAGCTCGGGGTCCAGGCTCGCGTTCATGCCGTCGCGCAGCAGGGTGAGCGCCTCGGTGCGCAGCTGGGAGATGCGCGACTGGGTCACGCCCAGCTCCTCGGCCAGCTCCACGACGGGACGGTCCGCGAAGAACAGCTGCTCGACCACGTAGCGCAGGCGCTCCGGCAGGCTCTCGACGCCCGCCGCGAGGTAGCGCAGCTGCTCGTTCGCCAGCAGGCTCTGCTCCGGGCTCGGGCCCGAGTCGACGACCAGGTCGGCCACCGTGGTGTCGAACCCGTCGATGGACATGAGCTTGGCCTCGGCGTCGCCACGGGCGGCCTCGACCTCGTCCTCGCCGACACCGAGGGCGGTGGCCAGCTCGGCACGGGTCGGGATGCGACCCAGGTGCGACGTGAGCTGGTCGCTGACCTCGGCGAGCTGCCGGGCCCGGCGACGCGCACCGCGCGACAGCCAGTCCATCCCGCGCAGCTCGTCGACGAGCGCGCCCCGGATCCGCAGCGCGGCGTACCGCTCGAACGGCACCCCCGTCTCGGGGTCGTAGGCACGGGCCGCCTGCACCAGGGCGAGGGCGCCGGCCGAGGCGAGCTCGGCACGCGAGACGCTCGCCGGCACGCGGCCGAGCATGGCGTTGACGTGGTAGCCGACGAGCGGGAGGTGCTCGACGACCAGAGCGTCGGTGGGAGAGGTCTGCGGGCTCACGTGACGTGTTTCGTCCGCGTGACCTGCGGACTTGAAGTTCTTCACCCGGCCGGGGGAAGGGTATCGAATCCCCCCGGTGCGCCCGTTCCTGCGCGGCAATGCCCGATTCGCGTGGGCGGCATTTCGGGCATTGCGGCGGTGCCGCCGATTCTTCCGTGACGAGCATCACAGCCGCTGACGGCGTGTCGGCACCGGCGTGTCGGGTCCTGTTCCTTGGTCACCCGACCCGGAACTCGTAACAATCCGGCGGGGGCTGCCGATCCGAACCCGGTACGACGACATCGATGCGAGGGGCCCGCCATGAGTCTGAACGACTTCTCCGGGGTGCTGTGGCGCGAGCGACAGCTCCTGGAGCTGCTCCTGTTCAAGCTCGAGGAGGAGCAGCTCATCCTCACGAGCGGCAAGACGCAGTGGCTGGGTCACGCCACGCGCGAGGTCGAGAGCGTGCTCGAGCAGATCCGGGCGGCCGAGCTCGGCCGCGCCGCCGAGGCCGACGCCGCGGCGCGCGAGGTCGGGGTGCCCGAGGGCAGCAACCTCCTCACCATCGCCGCGCACGCGCCGGCACCGTGGCGCGAGCTCCTCACCGAGCACCACCGCGCGTTCGTCGAGCTGACCGAGCAGGTGAACGAGCTGGCCGAGGGCAACCGCGAGCTGCTCGCCACGTCCAGCCGCGCCGCGCAGGAGACCCTGATGAGCCTGTCCGAGAGCGTGCAGACGTATGACGACCGGGGCGCCACCACCGCGGCCATGAGCGCCGCGAGCCTCCTGGACCGGGCACTCTAGGGCCGTGAGCTCCTTCTCCGGCCTCTCCACGGCCCTCTCCTCGCTCATCGCGCAGCGCCAGGCGCTCGACGTCGCCGGCCAGAACGTCGCGAACGCGAACACCAAGGGGTACACGCGCCAGCGCGTCGACATGCAGTCGGTCCAGGCGCTCACCGCGCCGACGATGTTCTCCTCGACCGTCGGCGCCGGCACGGGCGTCAAGGTTGTCGGGATCGAGCGGCTCGGGGACATCTACCTCGACGCGCGCCTGCGCGCGGAGACCTCGACGGCGTCGTTCACGAGCGGGCGCGCGGAGGTCCTGGCGCGCCTCCAGACGACGGTCACGGAGCCCTCCGACACGGGCTTCGCCTCGACTCTCCAGGCCTTCTGGGCAGGCTGGCAGGACGTCGCCAACCACCCCGACGACCCCGCGGCCCGCAAGGTGCTCATCGGTGCGGCCGACAACGCGATCAAGCAGATGGCCGACGGCTACCGCGCCGTCGAGTCGCAGTGGACGCAGGGGCGGACCACCCTCGACACGCTCGTCACGGAGGTCAACACGACCGCCGAGGCCGTGGCGCACCTCAACGAGCAGATCCGCTCGATCCTCGTCTCCGGCGGCTCGGCGTCCGAGCTCATGGACCAACGCGACCAGATGATCACCCAGCTCTCCGGTCTCGTCGGCGCCCAGGCGCGGCAGCGGGACGACGGCACGATCGACGTCGTCGTCGGGGGCAACGCCCTCGTCCGGGGTGTCGAGTCGCGCGAGATCGCCGCCGCGGGCGGCTACGTCATGGGCGGCCCCGTCGACCTCGTGTGGTCCGGCGGCACGCAGAGCATCGGCGCGACGGGCGGGAGGCTGGCCGCCGTCGTCGCGAGCCTCGCGCCGGCGACCGCCACCCAGGACGGCGGCGCGATCGCGGAGGCGGCGGCCCGCTGGGACGAGATCGCCACCGCCCTGCACGACACCGTCAACGCCGTGCACGCCGCGGAGCCCCCGAACACCGAGTTCTTCGGGTACGCGCCCGGCCTCACCGGGGCCCTCGGCCTGCGGGTGACCGTGGACGCGGCCGGCATCGTCGCGGGCAAGGCCGGCGCCGGGCCGCTCGATGGCTCGGTCGCCGACGCGATCGCCCAGCAGGCCACCTCGGCGACCGGGCCCGACAAGCGGTGGGCGGCCTTCGTCGTCGACCTCGGTGTGCAGGCGCGGAGCGCACAGCAGCGCTCAGGTGTCACGGAGGCGGCCCGGAAGACCGCGGAGAACCTTCAACTCTCCCAGTCCAGCGTCGATCTGGATGAGGAGATGGTCAACATGCTCGCCTACCAGCGGGCGTACGAGGGCGCGGCCCGCGTGATGACGGCCATCGACGAGATGCTTGACGTGCTCATCAACCGCACAGGCGTGGTCGGGAGGTAGTCGGTGATCAACCGTGTAACGCACCTGACGGTGCAGCGGTCCACCCTGGCGAACCTCCAGGTGAACCTGGGGAAGATGTCGGACCTGCAGGGACGCCTGTCCGGCGGCAAGGTCATCACCAAGCCGTCCGACGACCCGGCCGGCACCGCGAGCGTCCTCGCCCTGCGGGCCGACAAGCGCGCCAACGAGCAATACTCGCGCAACGCCGCGGACGGGGTCGGCTGGCTGAGCACCGTCGACACCGCACTGCAGAACGCGGCCGCCAACGTCCGCCAGGCCCGCGACCTCACGGTCAAGGGCGCCAACACGGGCGCCTCGAGCCAGGCCACGCGGGACGCCATCGCGAGCGAGCTGCGCGGCGTGCGCGACGCCATGCTCGACCAGGCCAACGCCACGTACCTCGGGCGCTCGGTCTTCGCGGGGACGGCCAACGGCCCCGCCTACGCCGACGGCACCTACGACTGGGCCGGCGTGCCGGACGACCAGGTGCTCCGCCGCGTCGGCGAGAGCACCCAGATCCGCGCGGACTCCGACGGCCGGAACGCGTTCGGCGCGGGCGCGACCTCGGTGTTCCAGCTCATCGACGACATCGCCGCGGACATCCAGAACGGCACCGGCGACGTCTCGGCCCGCATCGGCGAGCTCGACACGGTGCTCAACAACGTGCTCGGCGAGCTCGCCGACGTCGGCACCCGCTACAAGCAGCTCACGACGGCGCAGTCGACCATCGAGGCGGCGGTCACGGACCTCAAGGGCCAGATCTCCGACATCGAGGACATCGACCTCGCGGAGACGCTGATCGAGCTCCAGTCGCAGGAGGTCGCCTACCAGGCGGCGCTCGGCGCGACGGCTCGCGTTCTGCAGCCGAGTCTGATGGACTTCCTCCGATGAGCGTGATGGTGGCGGTCGGCCCCTCCGACGCGGCGGTGCAGCCCGTGCCGGAGACGCTGGAGTTCGTCGCGGCGCCGCCCGGCATGATGTCGCTGCGCCGGTTCGCGCTGGACGCCCTGGACGACATGGGCGCGCTCTTCGCGATGCGCAGCACCGAGCAGTCGGGGGTGCGGCTCTTCGTCGTCCCGCCGCGCGTCTACGTCCCCGACTACGCCCCGGCGATCGACGCCGAGACCCGCGCCGCGCTCGGGCTGGCCGACGCCGACCCGGTGCTCCTGGTCGTCGTCCACCCGGGCGAGGAGGGCCAGCCGCCGACGGCGAACCTGCTCGCCCCGGTCGCGGTGAACCCTGCCACCGGCGCCGCGATGCAGGTCGTGCTCGACGGCGACGAGTGGCCGCTGCGCGCGCCGCTCGCCGCCGCGTAGCCCGCCTGAACCCGCCGAGCCCGGGCGTCGTCCCGGGTCGGTCGGCGTCCGCGCGCCCCCGCACCGGCGCCGGCGCTGTCACCCGAACGCGCGCCTTCCGTCCGTCGCGAGTGCTCACAGCCGCCCCGCAACGGCCGATCTTCAGCACAGCCACGTCAGAAGGAGCGTCTCATGGTGCTGCCCGGGGTCCTGCCCGCCGACGACACCACCGGCACGCCGGGCGCGACGGCGCCGGGCGCCGCGGCGGTCCACCGCACCCCGGTGGCCGACCTGGACGGTCGCATCATCGGCTACCACATCGCGGTCGACCCCGAGCGCCCCCCCGGCGTCGACATCGACGCCGTGTACCTCGGCCTCGACCTGGCGAACCTCGTCGCGGACCGCTACGCCTTCATCCCGGCGACGCCCCGGATGCTCGACGGCTACCTGCCCGAGCCGGTCGTCCCCGGGCGCCTCGTGCTCGTCCTCCCCCCCGCCTTCTCCTCCTCACCGGGCGCCGTGGGTCGCGCCGGCGCGCTGCGGGGGCTCGGCATGGTCCTCGCGCAGAGCGGCTACCGGGGTGAGCCGTCGCAGAGCGCGCTGCTGTCGCACACCCCGTTCGTCTTCACCGACGCGGGCCCCTCCGGGCCGGTCCTGCCGCCGCTGGTCCACCAGGCCCACGCGCACGGCGTCCGCGTCATCGCCGCCAACGTCGCCAGCGAGGCCGAGCTCGACGTCTGCCGTGCCGCCGGCATCGACGGCCTGCTCGGCAGCCCGTCGGGCACGCCCGGCCGCCCGACGACGCCGGAGGTGCCCACCCAGCGGGGCTCGCGCGGCTCGCGCGTGCTCCGTGCCGGCGAGGCGCAGTGCCTGGCGATCCTCAACCTCCTGCACCAGCCGGAGGCCTCCCCGGGCGACGTCGCCCAGGTCATCGAGACCGACCCCGTGCTGACGCTGCGCGTGCTGCACCTGGTCAACAGCGGCGTCTTCGCGCTCAGCAACCAGGTGGACACGGTCCGTCAGGCCGTCGTCCTGCTCGGCCCGGGCGAGGTCTCCACCCTCGTCACGGCGCTCGCGCTCGAGGCGCAGCACGGCGCGATGGACCGCCTCTGGTTCATCCTCGCGCGCGCCATGACGTGCGAGGTGCTCGCCGACGACAACGCGGCCTACACCGTCGGCATGCTGTCGGCGCTCGCGGCGCAGCTCGGCGTCCCGGTCGAGGCGGTGCTCGAGAAGGTCGGCGTCTCCGACGTGGTCGCGGACGCGATCGCGCACGAGGCCGGCCCGCTCGGCCAGGTGCTGCGCGGCGTGCGCGCGCACGAGCAGTCCGACCCCGACGGCGTCATCGCGGCCGGCCTGGACCCGGTCGCGGTCTCGCGGGCCTACCTCGGGTGCCTGCGCGACGCGCTCGCCATCGCCCGGACCGTGACCCGCGAGGGCTGACCTGTCCGACGCGTCGCGCGTCCGGGAGGATCAGGGCATGGACGACCGTGACCTGACCCACCTCCGGCGCTGCGTCGCGCTCGCGCGCGACGCGTTCGAGGCCGGCGACGAGCCGTTCGGCTCGCTGCTCGTCGGCCCCGACGGCCGCGTGCTCGCGGAGGACCACAACCGGGTGGCCGGTGGCGACGCCACGCGCCACCCGGAGCTCGCGCTGGCGCGCTGGGCCGCCGCGCACCTCACGCCCGACGAGCGCGCCGCGTCCACCGTCTACACCTCCGGCGAGCACTGCCCGATGTGCGCGGCGGCGGCCGGCTGGGTGGGCCTCGGCCGCATCGTCTACGCCGCGTCGGCGGCGCAGCTCACCGACTGGCTCACCGAGCTCGGCGCGGCGCCCGCACCCGTGCCGCCGCTCCCGGTCGAGGAGGTGGCGCCGGGCGTCGTCGTCGACGGGCCGGCACCCGAGCTGACGGCCGAGGTGCGCAAGCTGCACCGCGCCCACCACGCGCGCGGCGGGGTCGTGCCACCCGCCCCGGCACCCGAGGAAGGTCCGACGGCCGTCGTGCAGCGGCACGTCGCGCTCGTCGCGCACGACAACATGAAGGTCGAGCTGCTGCGCTGGGCGGCGCACAACCGGGACACCCTGGCGCACCACCAGCTCTACGCGACCGGCACCACCGGCACGATGCTCGAGTACGAGCTCGGGCTGCCCGTGACGCGCTTCCTCTCCGGCCCGGTCGGCGGCGACCAGCAGATCGGCGCGCGGATCGCCGAGGGCGGCATCGACCTGCTGATCTTCTTCTGGGACCCGCTCGAGGCACAGCCGCACGACCCGGACGTCAAGGCGCTGCTGCGGATCAGCTCCGTGTGGAACGTGCCGACCGCGACGAACCTCGCCTCCGCGGACTACCTCATCTCGTCGCCGCTGTTCGGCGGCGCGTACGAGCGCATGGTGCCCGACCACGGGCCCCGCGCCTGGGACCCCTCGGCGGGTGCGCCGGCCACGGGCAACGCGCGGTCCGGGGGCGGGCCGGCGGCGTGAGGCTCAGCCGGTCGCGCGGACCAGCTCGGACTCGATGACGGCCACGAACGTCTCGAGCTCCTGCGCGCCCGCGATCGGGTAGCCGTTGATGAGGAAGGCCGGCGTGCCCGTCACGCCGAGCGCCGCGCCCTGCTGGGTGTCGGCGTCGACGGCGGCCACGACCTCGGCCGACGCGCGGTCCACGTCGAACCGGGCGACGTCGAGGCCCAGGTCGGTCGCGACGGCGCGCAGGTAGTCGTCGCCCATGGTCTGCACCGCCTGGTTGTCGGCGAAGACCCTGTCGTGGAACTCCCAGAACGCGCCCTGCGCACCCGCGGCGCGCGCCGCCGCCGCGATGGCCGGCGACTGCTCGGTGACGCGCGGGAAGTCCCGCCACTCGATGCGCAGCGTGCCGTCGGTGACGTAGTCCGCCAGCGCCGGGGCGGTCTCCACGGCGAACCGCGCGCAGTAGCCGCAGCGGAAGTCCGCCCACATGACCATGACGACGGGCGCGTCGACGGCGCCGATCGCCGTCGGGTCGGTCGGGTCGCGGCGGACGATCTCCGCGAAGACCGCGTCGCGCTGCGCCTGGAGCTCCGCGTCGGAGGCGGCGTCGGCGGTGGGCGTCGCGGCCGCCTCGGTGGGCGTCGCCTCGGCCGTGGGCGTCACCGCGGGGGGCGCGCCGGCGTCCGGGGCAGCCCCGTCGTCGTCGTCCGGCAGCAGGAGCACCAGGCCGACGAGCACCAGGAGGAGGACGCCGAGCGCACCGAGGACGACCGCCCGGCGGCTGCCCGGCGGCTGCGAGGGCCGCAGGAGGGGCGCGGGGTGGTCGGTCCCGGCCACGGGGGGCGGGACGTCGGGCGTGGGGGTGGACATGCGTGGGCCTCCTGTGCGACGCCCGGTGGGCGGTCCTCGGACACTACCGCTCGCCGCGGTCCCCCCGGCGCGGGCGTCGGCGGCCGCTGGTTGACTCGGCCCATGGAGCCCACCCGCGACGACGTCGCGCTGCTGCGCCTGGTCGCCCAGCGCCTGGTCGGACCGTCGATGCCCGGACCGGTCGACGTCGTCCGGCACCTGGCGGCCGTGCAGGCCCAGGACGAGGGCGGGGCGCTCGCCTCGGTGGCGCTGCGCTGCGGCGGCACCCGCGACGACGTGCGGGCGGCCTTCGACGCTGGGTACCTCGCGAGGTCGTGGCCGATGCGCGGCACGCTGCACACGGTCCCCGCCCAGGACCTGCCCTGGATGGTCGAGCTCACGACGGTCCGCCCGCGCGCCGCCTCCGCGAAGCGGCGCTGGCAGCTCGACCTCGACGAGGACGACGTCGTGCGCGCCCGGAGCCTGGCCGAGGCGGCGCTCACCGGGACCGCGTTGACCCGGACCGAGCTCCTGGCCGTCTGGGAGGGTGCGGGCCTCGCGCCGGCGAACGGGCGGGGCTACCACCTCATCGCCGAGCTGGCCCAGCGCGGCGTGCTCTGCCTGGGCCCGTACCGCGGGACCGAGCAGTGCTTCGTGCTGGTCGCCGAGCACGTGCCCGCACCCCGGCGGCTCGACCGCGAGGAGGCGCTGGCCGAGCTGGCGCTGCGGTTCCTCACCGGCCACGGGCCGGCCACGGCGGCGGACCTGGCACGGTGGGGGTCGCTGTCGCTCGGCGAGGCCCGCCGGGGCATCGCCGCGGTGCGCGACCGGCTGACGGCGATCGAGGTGGACGACACCGAGCACCTGCTCGCGCCGGAGACGCTCGCCGCCTACGACGCCCTGCGCGCCACGGCCCGACGCGCGGTGCTGCTGCTCCCGGGCTTCGACGAGCTGATCCTCGGCTATGCCGACCGCACCGCGACGCTCGCGACCGAGCACGCCGACCGCGTGGTGCCGGGCGGCAACGGCGTGTTCCGCCCGACCCTCGTCGTGGGCGGGCGCGCCGTGGGCGTGTGGCGCACGGCCGGCAGCGGCCGCAACCGCCGGTTCGAGGTGGACCCGTTCGACGACCGCGGGCTCGACCAGCGGGTGCTCGCGACGGCCGAGAGGCGCTGGGCCGCGTTCCCGTAGGCCGGCCGGGTGGCCGGGTCCCGCGGCATCGGGCACCGGCGCGTCGCCGGGCGCCGTTCAGAGACCGACGAGCACCTGCACCAGCAGGATCTTCACGATGATCCCGAGCGCGAACAGAGCGGCGTAGCCGGCCTCGACGCGCTCGTCGGTGACCCGCGACGCCGCGTAGGCCAGGACCGCGGGCTGGCCGACCAGGCCGGCGAGCGCTCCCGCCGCGCGCGGCGCGCTGACCCCCACGAGCCGGGCGCCCAGCACCATCGCCACGGCCGCCACCCCCACGACGGCGATACCCACGGCGCCGGCGCGCACGCCCGTCGCCGTGAACGCCTGCGACGCGAACGCCTGCCCGGACGCGAGGCCCACGGCGGCGAGGAAGAACAGCAGGCCGAGCTGGCGGATCGTGAGGTTCGCCGCCCGCGGCAGCACCCACACGGCACGGCCGGTGCGCTCGAGCCGGCCGAGCACCATGCCGACGAGCAGCGGCCCCGCCGCCGAACCCAGGGCGAACGACGTCCCGCCGGGCAGCGGGATGGTGACGAGGCCCAGGAGCAGGCCCATGGCCATCCCGGCGCCCACGGTCACCGCGTCGATCTCCGACACGCGCCGCTCGGAGTCCCCGAGGAAGGCCGAGACGGCGTCGAGCTCCTCGCGCGGGACCACGGCGAGCACGCGGTCGCCGAGCTCGAGCGTGAGGTCGTCGCGCGCGAGCAGGTCGAGGTCACCGCGCCGCACCCGCGTGATGACCCCGCCGAAGCGCCCGGGGATGTCCAGCTCGGCGATCGACCGCCCCGCCACCCGCCGGTCCGACACGACGAAGCGGCGGTTGTCCACCGCGCTGCGGTCGTGCGCCAGGTGCTCGTCCACGAGCTGTCCCAGGTGCCCGACGGCGTCGTGCACCGCGGCCTGGGGACCCACCACGACCACGCGGTCCCCCGGGCGCAGCCGCTCGTCGGGCCGGATCACCCGGGTGCGCTCGTCGCGCGCCAGGTAGGACATGCGGACCTCGCCGGCCGCGAAGCCGGGCACGTCGGCGATCGCAGTCTCCCGGTCCACCAGCGCCGTCACGGCGACGAGCCCCACCCCCGCCGCGGGCGACGGGTCGCGTCGCGCGGGCCACCGGCGCCCGACCACCACGGCGACGACGACGATCGCCACCGTCACCCCGAGCGGGTAGGCGAGCGCGTAGCCGACGGCGGGCTGGTCCGAGCCGTCGGCAGCGGCAGTCGCGGCCGCGAGGGCCGGCGTCGAGGTGAGCGCGCCCGTGAACACGCCGGCGGACAGGTGCCCGGACAGGCCGGCGGCCGGCCCGAGCAGGGCGGCCGCCCCGGCGGCGAGCGCGAGCACGCCGAGAGCCACGGACATCAGCGGGAGCTGTCGGCGCAGGTCGCGGAAGAACGTGCTGCCGGCCGCGAGCCCGACGGTGTAGACGAACAGCGCCAGCCCGAGGGTCTGCACCAGGCCGAGGCCCTCGCCGAGCCGCTCGTCGAACGCGCCGAACGCGAGCCCGACGAACAGCGCACCGGCCGCGCCGAACCGCACCGGGCCGAACGGCACGGCGCCGAGCGCGGTGCCCAGGGCGACGACGACGAAGATCGTGAGCAGGGGTGACGCGGCGAGCACGTCGAGCACGGCGTCCATCTACAGGCTCCTGCGGTGGTCCACGCGACGACGCTAGTCCCGCGCGAGCTCGGCGAGGACGAACGCCCCCCAGCCGGTCGGCTCGCCCAGGCTGCCGCTCCGGCCGCCGTCGTCGCCGGTCCCGGTGAACATCGAGGGGTCCCAGCTGTCGTCCCACCAGCACGCGACCCAGCCGGAGGCCCCCTCCTGGTCGAGTGCCCGGAGCAAGGGGCGGGCGTACCCCGCGGCGTCGCCGGCGAGGTAGGCCGGGCCGTCGGCGCGGTTCTCGTCCTGGTAGCCCCACTCCGTGAGCAGCAGCGGGTAGCGGTCGGTGACGTCGCCGAACCAGGACTGCCAGAAGGCGCGGGCGTGGCCGGGGTAGACGTGCGTGGCGTAGACGACCTGGTCGTCGTCGACGCCGCCGTCGGCCAGCCAGGAGAGGTCGCGCGCGTAGTCCGTGCCGCCGACGATCACGGGCTGGGTGGCGCCCTGCCCGCGGACGAGCGCTGTGAGGTCGTCCGCCACGTCGCGCCAGTCGTCCGCGGCGATCCCCTGCGGCTCGTTGACGAGCTCGAACAGCACGTGCGGGGCATTCGCGAAGTGCGCGGCGACGGCCGTCCAGAAGGCGCGGGTCTCGTCGAGGTCGGCGGCGAACAGGTCGGGGTCGTCGGGGGCCGTGCCCGTGGCGACGTCGCCGATGACGTGCCAGTCCAGGATGACGTACAGGTCCTCCTCGCCGGCCCATCGGGCGATCGGGTCGAGGTAGCGCCACAGGTAGTCGTGGTCGTCGGCCCAGTTCCCGGGGTGTACGGGCACGCGCACGACGTTCGCCCCGGCGGCCGCGACGTCGGCCACGAGGTCGCGGTCGAAGCGGCCGTCGGCCGCGAGCGTCGCCGGGTCGGGGACCATGACGCCGCGCAGCCGGACGACGTCGCCGTCGGCCGTCAGCAGCGTCGGGCCGTCCGTGTGCAGCGGGGGAACGTCGATGCCGGCGGGGTCGAACGAGGCGGTGTGCCGGACGGGCAGCTGGAGGGTGAACTGGCCGCCGCGGCCGGCGACGAGTGCCGCGACGCCCAGGAGCACCACCACGACCACCGCGCCGACCACGACCGACAGGGTGATGGCGAGCCTCGCGCCCACCCCGACCTTGCGCACCGGACCTCCCCGCGGCAGCGTAGCCACCGACGGGGACGCCCGCGGTCCGGCTCGGCTCCGCGTGACGAGCTGGCGGCCCCTTGCGGCAATTTCCCTGGTCAGCCGCCCAGGCGCGACCGGGACAAAGGTCCGATGTCGCCCCGGCACCTCCTCCCTACGGTCGTGATCAAGGTCGTTTCTCGACGAGGAGGAACCATGCGCACCGTCGTCATCACAGGCTCGGCGTCCGGCATCGGCAAGGCCCTCACGGAGCTGCTCACCGCGCGAGGGGACCGGGTGATCGGCGTCGACCTCCACGACGCCGACGTGACCGTCGACCTGACCACGGCCGACGGGCGTGCCGGGATGGTCGACCAGGTGCGCGAGCTGTCCGGCGGCACCATCGACGCCGTCGTCGCGAACGCGGGGCTGGCGGGCGGCACCCCGGCCACGGTGGCCGTGAACTACTTCGGCGCCCTGGCCACGCTCGAGGGGCTGCGCCCGCTGCTCGCCGGCTCGGAGGCTCCGCGCGCCGCCGTGACCTGCTCGATGGCGAGCCTCATGCAGACCGACGCCGAGCTCGTCGAGGCGATGCTCGCGGGCGACGAACCCGGCGCCCTCGCCCGCGCCCAGCACGTCGCCGACGTGGGCATGGCGACCATGATCTACAGCAGCTCCAAGGCCGCCCTGGCCCGGTGGCTCCGCCGGACCGCGCCGACGCCGGAGTGGGCCGGGGCGGGGATCCCGCTAAACGCGATCGGCCCCGGCATCGTCGAGACCGCGATGACGGCGGACCTGCTCGCCACCCCGGAGCAGCGCGCGGCGATGGCGACCGTGGTGCCGATGCCGCTCAACGGGTACATGGGGCCGGACGCCCCGGCCGAGCTTCTCGCGTGGCTGATCAGCCCGGCCAACACCCACGTGTGCGGCCAGGTCGTGTTCATCGACGGCGGCAGCGACGTCGTCATCCGCGGCGACTCGACCTGGTGACCCGCCGCCCCTGCTCGAGTGGAACGAAACCGCCGTGATCCGACCCCGAGTGGAACGTTGTGCTCCAGTTTCGTTCCACTCGAGGGCGGCTGGGGGCGGAAGTGGTTGCGCTCCCGGGAACTCGCGATATAACGTGTCTGCCGCAGACGCGTTATATCTCGATCCTGAGCGGAGAAGCCCGTGCCCACGTCCACGCGACCGACGGTCGCCACCACCACCGACTGGGCCTTCCGGGCCGAGGACGTCACGAAGGTCTACAAGGGCGGCAAGCGCGCCAACGACGGCCTGACGCTGCACATCGAGCCCGGCGAGGTCTACGGCCTCCTCGGCCCGAACGGCGCGGGCAAGTCCACGCTGGTCAAGCAGGTCATCGGCCTGCTCGCGCCGACGTCGGGCAGCCTCGCCATCGGGCCCTACGACATCGTGGAGCACCCCGAGATCGCGCGGCAGCTCTGCTCCTACCTGCCCCAGGCGCAGATGCCCATCGACTCGTTCAAGGTGACCGAGGCCATCGAGCTGACCGGCCGGATCCGCGGCGGCGAGCGCGCCGCCGTCCGCGCCCGGGCGAACGAGCTCGTGGACGCGCTCGACATCGGCGAGTGGCGCGACGCCATCGGCGCGAAGCTCTCCGGCGGCGTGAAGCGCCTGGTCGGCTTCGCGATGGCGACGGTCGTCCCCGGCCGGCTGGTCATCCTCGACGAGCCCACCAACGACGTCGACCCGCTGCGCCGCCGCCTGCTCTGGCAGCAGGTGCGGGGACTCAGCGACCTGGGCTGCGCCGTCCTGCTCGTCACCCACAACGTGCTCGAGGCCGAGAAGGCCGTGGACCGACTGGCCGTCGTCATGGACGGCCGGATCGTCGCCGAGGGCACGCCGAGCTCGCTCAAGGCCGAGGACCGCGGCCGGATGCGCCTGCAGCTCATGCTCACGCCCGGCCACGAGACGCCGGAGGCACCCGCCTGGTACCGGTCGCCCGTGCGCGTGGGCAACAACCTCGTCGGCACCGTGGCCGAGGCCGACACGGGCGAGAGCATCGCGTGGGCGCAGGCCCTGGTCGACGACGGCGCCGCGGAGGAGTACGCGCTCGCCGCGTCGACCCTCGAGGACGCGTACGTGCGGCTGACCGGCCACGTCTCCGACGAGCCGGAGGCCTGAGCCGTGACCACCACCAGGACCGGGACGGTCACCGCGACCGCGGCCCCGCCCGGCATCGCCCCGCCCACCGCGCTGCGCTCCGGCCCCTCGGCATGGGTCGCCGGCTACCGGGCCATGGTGCGCTGGCACCTGTCGAGCATGCGGCTGTGGCTGGCGCTGCTCGTGATGGTGCAGGCGCTGGTCGGCATCGGGTACGTGCTGGGCGTCGGGCTCTTCTTCGCCGACGTGCCGCCGCTCGCCGCCGCGTACGTCTCGACCGGCGCGCCCGTCCTCAACCTCGTCCTGCTCGGGATGCTGCTGGGGCCGCAGCTCGTGGCCGACATGAAGGCCAGCGGCGGCTACGACTTCATGGCCTCGCTGCCCGTGCCGACGACGGCCTCCGCCGCCGCCTGGTACACGGTCAACCTCCTCGGCGGGCTGCCGCCCTTCGTGGCGACGCTCGTGGTGGCCCACCTGCGCTACCCCGAGGTGGAGCTCGCGATCAGCCCCGTGGTGGTGGTCGCGGTCCCGCTCGTCGTCTTCGCCGGGACGATGGTCGGCTACGCCCTGGCGTACGCGATCGTCGACCCGAAGATCACCCAGCTCCTCACGCAGGTGCTGGTCTTCGCGATGATGGGCTTCGCACCCATCGTGTTCCCCGCCCAGCAGATGCCCGACTGGCTGGTGACCGTCAACGACTGGCTGCCGCTCACCCACATGGCCACCGTGGTGCGGGACGCGCTGACGGACGGCCTGGTGACGGCCGACGTCGGACGCGCCTACCTGATCCTGACCGTCTGGGCCCTGGCCGCCGGTGCGGCCGCCGTCCGAGAGCTGGGGAAGCGGCGATGAGCGCGATCGACCTGAGAGGCACCGACCTGATGACGGAGGCCGTGCCGACCGTCCGGCGCGGACCCGTGGCCGCCTGGTTCCACGGCTTCACCGGGATGGTCCGCTTCGAGTGGGCCACCATCCGGCCCTACGCGGGCCTCACGCTCGTCGTCCAGGTGATGATGGGCGTCGGCATGGCGATCATGTACGGGTTCTTCTACCCGCAGATCGACGACACGACGGCCCTGCTCATCACGACGGGCGTCCCGACGCTCGCCCTGGTCCCCATGGGCTTCGTCCTCGTCCCGGCGAACGTGGCGACGCAGCGGCTGTCGGGCACCTTCGACGTCATCTGGTCCATGCCGGTGCCGCGCTCGGCCGCCGTCGCGGCGTCGTTCTCCGTCAACGCGCTGCTGTCCCTGCCGGGCACGGTGCTCGCGCTGCTCGTCGGCGCGTGGCGGTACGGGGTCACGCTGCACCTGTCGGCCGTGCTCGTGCCGGCGGTGCTGCTGTCCACCCTGATGGCGGTGGCGGTCGGCTACGGGCTCGCGCTGCTGGTCAGCAACCCCCTGGTGATCAACCTGATCTCCAACGCCACGGTCTTCCTGGTGCTGCTGTTCACGCCGATCATCTACCCGGCGTCGAACCTGCCGACGTGGCTCATGCGGACCCACGAGGTGCTGCCGTTCTACCCGATGGCGCAGGTCATCCGGGCGGGGCTGACGGAGGGCGTGGTCACCGACGTCGGGACGCCGTTCCTGGTGCTGGGGCTCTGGGCGGTCGCCGGGCTCGGGATGACCGCGTGGGTCGTGGGGCGCCGGCGCTGATCGCCCACGCGTCGACCCGGTGGGGGCCCAGGATGGGTCCATGCAGGTCACCGAGGGGATCCACCGGGTCGATGGCGTCCGCGCCGCGAACGTCTACGTCGTCGAGACCGACGACGGGCTGCTGGTCGTCGACACCGGCATCGCGCGCGGGGCGCGCGCCGTCCTGCGGTTCGTCCGCGGACTGGGGCGCGCGCCGTCCGACGTGCGGCACATCGTCGTCACGCACTGCGACATCGACCACATCGGCGGTGCCGCGGCGCTCAAGGCCGCGACCGGCGCGAGCCTGGCGATCCACGCGGACGACGCGGCCGTCCTCGCCGGGCGCACGCCCCCGGTCAAGGGCGGGCGGGCGATGCGCGTCCTCGTGCGGCTCGCGGGCTTCGACCCGGTGGCTCCGGACCGGCTGCTCGCGGACGGCGACGAGGTCGCGGGGCTGCGCGTGGTGCACGTGCCCGGCCACACCGACGGCAGCATCGCGCTGGTCCGCGAGGACGGCGTCGTCTTCTCCGGTGACGCGATGCTCGCGAGCCGGCACGGCGCGCCGAAGCCCCCGGACCCGCGGCTCGCGCTCGACCGCGAGCAGGCCGCGGCGTCCGCGGGCCTGATCCGGGCGACGGGCGCCCGGCTGCTGCTGCCGGGCCACGGCGCACCCGCCCGGCTCGAGCCGGGTCAGCCGGAGTAGCCGCCCGCCGTCAGCCCGCCGTCAGCCCTCGTCGACGACCGGCGAGGCATCCGCGTGCGCGATGTGCCGCAGCTGGAGCCAGATGGCGACGACGAACACCGCCGAGCCCGCGGCGGCGAACCAGAACGGTGACGTGACGCCGTAGTGCTCCGCGAGCGAGCCGCCGACCACCGACCCCAGCACGAGCCCGCCGAACGACCCGATGAGGTTGACCGAGTTCACGCGCCCCTGGAGCCGCAGCGGCACGGCGCGCTGGCGCACGGTCATCGACGTCGTGCCCCAGACGAACGCGTGCGCGCCGAACACGAACATGATCGCCATCGCGACCCACGGCACCGTCGTCAGCGCGAGCGCGACGTGCGTGAGCGTCTCGATGACCAGCCCGATCCGCATGAGGTCCGCAAGCGAGACGTGGCGGGTGATCCAGCCGTACGCCATGGTGGCGACGAGGCCGCCCGCCGCGCTCACGGTGGTGAGCAGGCCGAAGCCGACCTCGCCCATCCCCAGCCGTCGCGTCGCGTAGAGCACGAGCACCGACCACGCGGCCCCGAACGTGATGTTGAACGTGAAGATCGTCAGGATCAGCGTCCGCACCGCCGGGTGGCGCAGGGAGAACCGCAGCCCCTCGGCGATGTCGCGCCCGATGTGGGTCTCCGGGCGCTCCTCGGCGTGCGCGGGCAGCCGCACGCGCGACACGAGCACCGCGCCCGCGACCACCAGCACGGCCTCCGACGCGAACGGCAGCGCGGCCCCGGCGGTGAACAGCGCCGCACCGAGCGGCGGCCCCGCGAGCTGATTGACCGTGATGAACCCGGCCTGCAACCGGGAGTTCGCGATCGCCAGGTCGTCGCGGTGCACGAGCATCGGCAGCAACGTCGAGGCGGTGTTGTCGGCGAAGACCTCGCTCGTGCCCAGCAGGAACAGCGCCGCGAGCACGACGACGACGGTCACCTGGTCGGTGACGACGGCGGTCGCGAGCACGGCCAGGACCAGGGCTCGCACGAGGTTCATCACGATCACCAGCCGCCGCCGGTCCAGCCGGTCGGACAGCGCGCCCGCGAGCAGCCCAAACAGCAGGGGCGGCAGCCACTGCAGGGTCGCGCCCAGGGCGACCAGCCGCGCGTCGTCGGTCATCGAGGCGACCAGCAGGGGCCCGGCCGCGAGCACGATGCCGTCGCCCAGGTTGGTCACCCACGACGATCCCAGCAGCCACCGGAACCCGGTGCCCAGCCGGGCCGGGAGCAGGGCTTCGACCAGGCGGCTCACAAGGCGGAGAGCCTACTCGCGCGCCGACGGTGGGCCCCGGCAATAACGTGGGGCCGGAGCCGGGGCGCGCGGCCCCGACCGGCAGGGCACGGCTCGACGCGAGGAGGCCGACATCACGGACCATCGGCAGCACCGGCACGGAGTGCACTCGGAGGTCGGGCGGTTGCGGACGGTGCTCGTCTGCGAGCCCGGTCTGGCGCACCGCCGCCTCACGCCCAGCAACTCGGCCGACCTGCTGTTCGACGACGTCCTGTGGGTCGAGGCCGCGCAGGAGGACCACCGGGCGTTCGTCGGCGAGCTGCGGGCCCGCGGCGTCGAGGTGCTCGAGCTGCACGACCTGCTCACCGAGACCCTCGAGGCGCCCGGCGCGCGCGACTGGGTGCTCGACCGGACGGTCACGCCGAACACGTCGGGCCTGACGCTCATGGACCCGGCGCGCGCGTACCTCGAGTCGCTGCCGCTGCGGCGGCTGGCCGAGCACCTCATCGGCGGGCTGGCCGTCGAGGACCTGCCCGCCGAGCTCCGCGGCCCCCACACGGCGCTGGCGGAGTGGTCGACGGCGTCGCGCACCTACGTGCTGCCGCCCCTGCCCAACCTGCTCTACACGCGCGACACGACCGCCTGGCTGTACGACGGCGTCGTCCTCGCCCCGCTCTCCTACGCGGCGCGCAAGGACGAGACGCTGCTCATGAAGGCCGTCTACCGGTTCCACCCGCGGTTCGCTGGGACGACCGTCTGGTGGGGCGACCCCGAGCGCGACTGGGGCCAGGCCACGGTGGAGGGCGGCGACGTCATGCCCGTGGGGAACGGGACCGTGCTCGTGGGGATGAGCGAGCGGACGTCGCGGCAGGGGATCACGCAACTCGCGGCAGCGCTGTTCGAGCAGGGCGCGGCCGAGCGCGTGGTGGTCGCCGGGATGCCGCGGCTGCGGTCCGCGATGCACCTGGACACCGTGCTGACGTTCGCCGACCGCGACCTCGTCACCGTCTACCCGCGCATCGTCGAGGCGATCCGGCCGTTCACGCTGCGGCCCGGGACGGGCGGCACGCGGATCGACGTGACCGACGAGGGCGGGCGGCCGTTCCTCGAGGTGGTGGCGGGTGCGCTGGGGCTGGACCGGCTGCGCGTGGTCGGGACGGGCGGCGACAGCGACGAGACCGAGCGCCAGCAGTGGGACAGCGGCAACAACGCCGTCGCGGTAGAGCCGGGCGTCGTGTTCACCTACGACCGGAACACCACCACCAACCGCAACCTGCGCGAGGCGGGCGTCGAGGTGATCGAGATCCGCGGCGCCGAGCTCGGGCGCGGCCGCGGCGGCGGCCACTGCATGACCTGCCCGATCACGCGCGACGCCGTCGACTGACGCACGCGCGGCCCGCGGGCGCGAAACCGCTGGTCCGTGCCCGACCGCGCTGTCACGCTCGGAGCATGAGCCAGCACGTCGCGATCGTGACCGGCGCGAACCACGGCATCGGGGCGGCGACGGCCGTCGCGCTCGCCGCCCAGGGCTGCGCCGTCGTCTGCGCGTACCACCGCCTCCCGCCCGACCCGGTGCCCGGCGAGCCGCCCGCCTACGCCGAGCAGCGCGCGCGGACCGCCGACGACGTCGTCGCACGCGTCGTCGCGGCCGGGGGGAGCGCCCTCGGGGTGGAGGCGGACCTGCGCGACCCGACCGCGCCGGTCCGGCTGTTCGACGCCGCCGAGGAGGCGTTCGGTCCCGTCGACGTGCTGGTCAACAACGCGTCCGGCTGGGTGCAGGACACGTTCGCGCCGACGGACACCGACGGGCTCGGCCGGCCGATGGCGCCGGTCACCCACGCGACCGCCACCGCGTCGCTCGCGGTCGACGGCGTCGCGAGCGCCCTGCTCATCGCCGAGCTCGCACGTCGGCACGCGGCGCGGGGGGCTCGGTGGGGCCGCGTGGTCGGGCTGACGTCGGAGGGGCGCGACGGGTTCCCGAACGAGGTGTCGTACGGCGCGGCGAAGGCCGCGATGGAGAGCTGGACCCTGGCGGCCGCGACGGAGCTCGCCTATCTCGGGATCACCGCGAACGTGGTCCGCCCGCCGGTCACCGACACCGGCTGGATCACCGACGCCGTGCGTGACTTCGTCGACGCGAGCCCCGCGCACACGCACGTCGCGACGCCCGAGCAGGTCGCCGAGGTCGTCGCCTGGCTGTGCTCCGAGGCGGCGGACCTGGTCAGCGGCAACCGGATCGTCCTGCGCTGAGGCCGACCAGGAGCCGCCGGGTGTGGACGGCCGGTCGCCCGTGTCCGACGGCGCCGGGAGACTGACCGGGTGACGTCCCCCGCTCCCGCCTCCCCGCCAGCCGTGCCCGCCGACGACGACGCCCTGCACGTCCGCGCGCAGGCGGTGCTCGCGGCACTCGTCGGGTCGCCCGACGCGCGGCTGCGCGCGGACCAGTGGACGGCGATCCGGGCGCTGGTCGCGGATCGGGCGCGGGCGCTCGTCGTGCAGCGGACCGGCTGGGGCAAGTCGGCCGTGTACTTCGTCGCGACGGCGCTGCTGCGCGAGGCCGGCGCGGGGCCGACGGTGATCGTGTCGCCGCTGCTGTCGCTCATGCGCAACCAGGTGGACGCCGCACGGCGGGCGGGCATCGTCGCGGAGACCATCAACTCGGCGAACACGACCGAGTGGGACGAGATCCACGCGCGGGTGTCGGCGGGCGAGGTGGACGTGCTGCTCGTCTCGCCGGAGCGGCTCAACAACCCCGACTTCCGCGACCGCGTGCTCCCTCATCTGGCCGCCGACGCCGGGCTGCTCGTCGTCGACGAGGCGCACTGCGTCTCGGACTGGGGCCACGACTTCCGGCCCGACTACCGCCGCATCCGCGACCTGCTCGGGGACCTGCCCTCGGGCACGCCGGTCCTCGCGACGACGGCGACGGCGAACGCCCGGGTGACCGCCGACGTCGCCGAGCAGCTCGAGCACGGGGCGAGCGGCGCCGTCGTCGTGCTCCGCGGCGCGCTGGACCGGGAGTCGCTGCACCTGGCCGTGCGGCCGAAGTCCGACCACGCGGGCCAGGTCGCGTGGCTGACGGAGAACCTGCCGCGGCTGACCGGGTCGGGGATCGTCTACTGCCTGACCGTCGCGCAGGCGGAGCAGGTCGCGGCGGCACTGCGCAAGGCCGGGCTCGAGGTCCGCGCCTACACGGGCCAGACCGACCCCGCCGAGCGGCTCGAGTGCGAGGCCGACCTGCTCGCGAACCGCGTGAAGGCCCTGGTCGCGACGTCGGCGCTCGGCATGGGCTTCGACAAGCCGGACCTCGGGTTCGTCGTGCACGTGGGCGCGCCGCCGTCGCCGATCGCGTACTACCAGCAGGTCGGGCGCGCGGGACGCGCCACCGCGCGCGCGGACGTCTTCCTGCTGCCCGGCACCGACGACGGCGCGGTGTGGTCCTGGTTCGCCGACCAGGCGTTCCCCGACGAGGCGGCGGTCCGGGCGACGCTGTCGGTGCTCGCCGACGAGGGCGGGGTCCTCTCGACGCCGGCGCTCGAGTCACGCGTCGACCTGCGGCGGTCGCGGCTCGAGTCGATGCTCAAGGTGCTCGACGTCGACGGCGCGGTCCGCCGGGTGCGCGGCGGCTGGGCGTCCACGGGCGAGCCGTGGTCGTACGACGCGGAGCGCTACGCGCGGGTCGCGGCCACCCGCGAGGCCGAGCAGCGCGCGATGCTCGCGTACGCCGCGCACGACGGCTGCCGGATGGCGTTCCTGCGGGCGCAGCTCGACGACCCGGAGCTCGCGGGCGGGTGGGCGTGCGG
>JAEZZV010000313.1 GCA_023418375.1 Actinomycetes bacterium
GTCACCGCCGACGGCCACCGCGTGCTCGTCGGCGCCAACCTCGGATCGCTGCCCGACGCGGTCGCCGCCGCCGACGCCGGGGCCGACCTGGCCGGGCTCGTCCGCACGGAGTTCCTGTTCCTGGGGCGCGACCGCGCTCCCGACGTCGACGAGCAGCAGGCCGCGTACCTCGCGCTCGCCGACGCGCTCGGGGGGCGTCGGATCACGGTGCGCACGCTCGACGTCGGCGGCGACAAGCCCCTCGACTACGTGCCCGCGCCCCGCGAGGCCAACCCGTTCCTCGGCCTGCGCGGCCTGCGGCTGTCGCTGGCGTACCCGGGGCTGCTGGCGGACCAGCTGCTGGCCGTCGTCCGCACGGCGCACGAGGTGCCCGTGAGCCTCATGTTCCCGATGGTGACGACGGCGGCCGAGGTCCGCGCGGCGCGCGCGCTGCTCGACGAGGCCGTGGCCACGGAGGGCCGCGGCGCGCCCCCCGGCCTGCAGGTGGGCATCATGGTCGAGGTCCCGGCCGTCGCGCTCAAGACGGCGCGGATCGCCCCCCTGGTCGACTTCCTCTCGATCGGCACCAACGACCTCACGCAGTACGCCACGGCCGCCGAGCGCGGGAACGGCGCCGTCGCGTCCGTCGGCGACCCGTACGACCCCGGGGTGCTCCGACTGGTCCGGCACGTGTGCGACGCCGCGGGCGACGCGCTGGTGGCGGTGTGCGGGGAGCTCGCCGCCGACCCGCTCGCCGTGCCGCTCCTCGTCGGCCTCGGCGTGGGCGAGCTGTCCGTGAGTCCGGTCGCCGTCGCGGAGGTCAAGGCCGCCGTGCGGGGGGTCGACCGCGCCGCCGCGCGCGGCCTCGCGCACCGGGCGCTGGGCCTGGAGAGCGCCGACGACGTGCGGCGGGCGCTCGTGGCTGCGGGCGGCCGGTGAGCCGCCTCCGTCAGGTGGCCCGGACCGCGCGCCGGTAGCGCTCGCCCAGCCGCGCGACCTGCTCGACGAGCTCCGGCGGCTCCGTCACGTGGAAGTCGAGGCCGAGCATCCCGATGTAGACGGCGACGATCTCGACGCTGTCGCCGCCGGTGACGAGCACGCAGTGGTCGGCGTCGACGGGTTCGACCACGCCGACCGTCGGGTTGATCCGGGAGAGCACCTCCTGCGCGGACGCGTCCACGGCGATCCGCGCGTGCACGTTCCAGCCCGAGAACGCCACCTCGCGCAGCACGAACGTCGTGTAGTCGCCGTCGGGGAGCGGCTGCGGCGTGAACCGCCTGCCCCCGGGCGTCCGCAGCCGCATCCAGTCGAGCCGGTAGGGGCGCCAGGAACCGTCACGGGCGTCGCGGGCCACGACGTACCACCGCCGCTGCCAGCTCACGAGCCGGTACGGCTCCACCTGCCGGACGTCGTCCCCGTCGTCGAAGCGCAGCTCCGTCCGGTCGCGGATCGCCGCCGCGACCTCCGCGATGAGCTCGGGGTCGACGGGCGGGTCCTCGACGTTCGAGCTGGTGTTCTCCGGGCCCGCCGTGACGGCGTCGCGCAGCGCGTTCACCCGACGGCGGAGGGCCTCGGGGAGGACGTGCTCGAGCTTGGCCAGGGCGCGGGCGCTCGTCTCCTCGATCCCGTGCACGGCGGTGCCGGCGCGCAGGCCGACGGCGATGGCCACCGCCTCGTCCGGCTCGAGCAGCAGCGGGGGCAGCTTGGTGCCGACGCCCAGGCGGTAGCGGCCGCCGGGGCCGCGCACGGCGTCGACCGGGTAGCCGAGGCCGCGGAGGCGCTCGATGTCGTTGCGGATCGTCCGGCCCGTGACGCCGAGGCGTTCCGCGAGCTCGGCGCCGGTCCAGTCGGCGCGGGCCTGGAGCAGCCCGAGGAGGGCGAGCATGCGGGCCGCGGTGTCGGCCATGCGCACTCCTGGTGGATCGGGGAGGCCTTCAGGAATAAAACATTCCTAAACCGTTTCTAGCCTAGCCGTATGACGACCACCCAGGACACCCAGATCAGCCCCATCACCATCGCCGTCCCGCAGGAGGCCCTCGACGACCTGCGCCGCCGGCTCGAGCAGACCCGCTTCCCCGAGCCCGCGCCGGGCGACGGCTGGGAGTACGGCACGCCGAACGCCTACCTGCGCGACATGGTCGAGCGGTGGAAGGCGTTCGACTGGCGCGCGCAGGAGGCCCGGATGAACGCCGTCCCGAACTTCGTCACCGCGATCGACGGGCAGACCATCCACTTCGTCCACGTCCGCTCGCGGCACGAGGGCGCGACCCCGCTCCTGCTCCTGCACACCTACCCGGGTTCGTTCGCCGAGTTCCTCGACATGATCGGCCCCCTCACCGACCCCGAGGCGCACGGCGGGAGCGCGGCGGACGCCTTCCACGTCGTCGTGCCCTCGATGCCCGGCTACGGCTTCTCGACGCCGGTCCAGGATGCGGGCTGGACGATGGCGCGGGTCGCGCGCACCTACGACGTGCTCATGCGTCGGCTCGGCTACGCCTCCTACGGGACCCACGGGAGCGACGGCGGGGCCATGGTCTCCCGCGAGCTCGCCGTGCTGAACCCCGAGGGCTTCCTCGGTGCGCACGTGCTCCAGCTGTTCTCGTTCCCGTCCGGCGACCCGACCGAGTTCGAGGCCTTCGGCCCGAAGGAGTACGCGGCCTTCGAGTTCCTCGGCTGGTTCCAGTCGGTGGGCGGCTACAACGCGATGAACGGCACCCGGCCCCAGACGATCGCCGCGGCCCTGGCGGACTCGCCCGTCGGCCAGCTCGCCTACAGCGAGCTCTTCGAGAACTTCGGCAACGGGACGAGCCTCGTCTCGCCCGAGCAGGTGCTCACCCAGGTCTCGCTGTACTGGCTCACCAACACCATGGCGACCGCCGCGCGCTACCACTACGCGGAGCAGCACTCGGGCGCCGAGCCGCAGGTCAGCCACGGCCGCACCGGCGTGGCGGTGTTCGCCGACGACTTCCAGACGATCCGGCCCCTGGCCGAGCGCGACAACACGAACATCGTGCACTGGTCGGAGCTCGACCGCGGTGGCCACTACGCGGCGCTCGAGGTCCCCGACCTCCTCGTGGGTGACCTCAGGGCCTTCTTCGCCCGACCGTGACGGGCGCGGCTCGGTGAGGGGACGCCCCGGTGGAGCTCCACGGGGGCGCCCCCTCCCGCGCCCGGTCGACGCGGGTCGCTCCACCGGGCACATCCAGGTGACGCATCGGTGAACCCGCTGCGCCCGCTCGGCGGACGGTGAGGACTGGTCGGGTGACGTGCCGACTGCCGTGCGGTGACGGGCGTGAACGTTCCGAAAACCTTGCCGGAAATCGCCGCTGACCAGGCCATTCGTCCCCGTCGACCGCCTACGTTGGCCGTCGTCCGCCTCCCCCGAACGAGAGCGAGCGATGTCCACGCCAGCCCTCGCCGCCCCGGCGCCAGCCCTGGCCGCCCCGGCGACCGCCCACCCCGCCCGGGCCCGACGCGCGGCGCGCCCCCCGCTGCGGCCGGGTCAGCGTCGTCGTCGGCGCCGCGACGCCCTCGTGTTCCTCGCCCTCGCCGGGCCGAACATCGCGCTCCTGCTCGTCTTCGTCTACCGCCCGCTCGCCGAGAGCCTGTACCTGTCCACCCTCCAGTGGAACCTCGGGTCGCCGGTGGCGCGGTTCGTCGGCCTCGAGAACTACCGCGAGCTCTTCACCGCGCCGGACGCCGCGCAGGTCTTCACGACGACGGGCGTCTTCACGGTCGCCACGGTGGGGCTGTCGCTCGCGCTCGGGCTCGGCCTCGCGCTGGTGCTGAACCGGCGCCTGCCGGGGCGCTCGTTCGCCCGCACCGTGACGTTCGCGCCCTACGTGCTGTCCGGGTTCGCCGTCGGCATCCTGTGGCTGTTCATCTTCGACCCCCGCTACGGCCTCATGTCGGCGCTGCTCGGGGTGTTCGACGTCGCGTCGCCGCAGTGGTACACCGCCCAGCCCTGGCCGCTGGTGATGCTGGTCGTCGTCTACGTCTGGAAGAACGTCGGCTACGTCGCGCTCATCTACCTGGCCGGCCTGCAGGCGGTGCCGCAGGACCTGCGCGACGCCACCGCCCTCGACGGCGCGACGGGCGCCCGCACGTTCCGCTCGATCGTCCTGCCGCTGCTCGGCCCGACGACGTTCTTCCTGCTCGTGACGATGCTGCTGTCCTCGATGCAGTCGTTCGACCTGATCAAGGCGATGACCAAGGGTGGCCCGCTCGGCAGCACGACGACGCTGATGTACCAGGTCTACACCGACGGCTTCGTCGACGGCCGCGCCGGGTACGCGTCCGCCGGGGCGACGGTCCTCTTCCTCATCCTCCTGGCCGTCACGGCGGTCCAGCTGCGCGTCATCGAGCGGAAGGTCCACTACTCGTGAGCATCCAGGCCGCCCCCCGCCCCGCGCCCGACGGCGTCGTCGTGCCGCCGACGGCCGGCAGCGCCCCCGGCCTGGCGTCGCCCGACGCCGTCGGGCGCGGTACCTCCGCCGGTCTCCCCGCCGACTCCTCGTCGGCCCCGACCGCCCGGCCGGCCGCGCGGCGCCGCCGTCGGGCCGGCGAGCGCGGGCTGGACGCGGCCGCCTGGGTGACGATGCTCGGCGCGACGGTCGTCATCGGCGCCCCGCTGCTCTGGATGGTCCTGGCGAGCCTCAAGGACCACTCCGAGCTCTACGAGCTGCCGCTGCGGTGGCTGCCGGCGAGCCCCGACCTCGCCAGCTACGCGGAGGCGGCCGGCACGATCCCGCTGGGGCGGCTGCTGGCCAACAGCGTGGCGCTCACGCTGGCCGGCGCCGGGCTCAAGGTGCTGCTCGGGCTCGCCTGCGCCTACGCGCTGGTGTTCGTCGACGTGCGCTTCCGCACGCTCGCGTTCGTCGTCGTGGTCGCGGCGCTGATGATCCCGTCGCAGATCACGATCATCCCCAACTACGTCCTGGTGTCCGACCTGGGCTGGCTGAACACCTACCAGGGCATCCTCGTGCCGGGGCTGGCCAGCGCGTTCGGCACGTTCCTGTTCCGCCAGCACTTCCGCACCCTGCCGGTCTCGATCCTCGAGGCCGCGGCGCTCGACGGCGCGGGGCACTGGCGGCGGCTGTGGCGGTTCGTCGTGCCGTTGTCCGGACCGACGATCTCCGCTGTCGCGCTCGTCTCCGTGGTCACCGAGTGGAACGACTACCTGTGGCCGTTCCTCGTCACCGAGGACCCGGACAAGATGACGCTCCCCGTGGGCCTGACCCTGCTGCAGAACATCGACGGGATGAGCAACTGGGGGGTGCTGCTCGCGGCGACGGTGGTCGTGACGCTGCCGATCCTGCTGGTCTTCCTCGTCCTCCAGCGGCGCCTCGTCGCCGGCCTCACCGCGGGCGCCGTCACCGGCTGACCGGTCCCGCCAGCACCCACCCCACCCAGACCCTCTGCCCGACGGCGCCGCCCGGCGTCGTCCGGTCCCCCCTGTGTCCAACCGAGGAGAAGGAAGACACGTGACCCACCACCGCACCACCCGCCGCGCCCTCGCCTGGCCGGCCGCGCTCGCCGCGCTCGGCACCCTGGCGCTCGCCGCGTGCAGCGGTCCGAGCGTGGCCCCGGAGTCCGACGCCGTCGGCGCCACCGCGGTCGACGACGCGGCCGCGGCCGACGAGTTCGACTGGTCGCAGGTCGAGCCGGCCTCGGAGATCACCTGGTGGAGCAACCACCCCGGTGCCTCCAAGGAGGTCGAGGAGGAGCTCATCCGCCGGTTCGAGGAGGCCAACCCCGGCATCTCCGTGAACCTCGTCACCGCGGGCGCGAACTACGACGAGATCGCCCAGCGCTTCCAGGCGGCCTCCCAGTCGGGCGACCTGCCCGACCTGGTCATCTCGAGCGACGTCTGGTGGTTCCGGTACCACCTGAACGACCAGATCATGCCCGTGGACGACGTGTTCGAGCACCTGGGCGTCGACACCGAGGACTTCGTGCCCGCGCTGTACGGCGACTACGAGTACGACGGGCAGCACTGGGCCGCGCCGTACGCCCGCTCGACGCCGCTCTTCTACTACAACAAGGACATGTGGGCGGCCGCCGGCCTGCCGGACCGCGGCCCGGAGACGTGGGCCGAGTTCGCCGACTGGACCGACGCGCTGCGCACCCAGGTGCCCGCCGACGGCGCCCCGTTCGGGCTGAGCCTCGGCACGTCCTGGTCCGCCTGGTGGTTCGAGAACATGATCTGGGGCCAGGGTGGGCAGTACTCCGACGGCTTCGACATGACGCTCGACACGGACGAGGCGCTCGCGGCCGGCGACTTCGTCTCCGACCTGTTCCACACCTCGGGCCTGGCCACGGTGTCGACGGACAGCGCGGCGGACTTCGCGTCCGGCGTCGTCGCCTCGACGATCGGCTCGACGGGCTCGCTCAAGGGCATCCTCGACGCGGCGACCTTCGAGGTCGGCACCGCGTACCTGCCCGACGGCCCGGCGGGCGGCGGCGTGCCGACCGGCGGCACCGGCCTGGCGATCCCGTCCTCGCGCAGCCCGGAGCAGCAGCTCGCGGCGGCGATGTTCCTCGCGTTCATCACGGACACCGAGAACACGGCGTACTTCTCGCAGAACACCGGGTACATGCCGGTGCGCACCTCGGCCGTCGAGTCCGAGGCGATGACGGCCGTCTACTCCACGACGCCGCAGTTCCGCACCGCGGTCGACCAGCTCGGCGAGAAGGCGCGCTCGCAGGACTACGTCCGGGTCTTCGTGCCCGGCGCCGACCAGATCCTCACGACGGCGATCGAGCAGATCGCGCTGGAGGACGTGGCCCCGGCGACCGCGTTCGAGCAGGCCACGGCCGCGATCGAGGTCGCGTACCGCGAGAACGTGGAGCCCTACCTGTGAGGGTCGTCGCCCACCGCGGGAACTCCTGGGTCGCCCCGGAGAACACGCTCGCGGCGTTCGAGGCGGCGTGGCGGGCGGGAGCCGCGAGCATCGAGCTCGACGTGCACCTCACCGGGGACCGTGAGGTGGTGGTGATCCACGACGACACCGTGGACGCCACGACCGACGGCACGGGGACGGTCGGCGGTCTCGCGCTCGCCGATGTCCGCGAGCTCGACGCCGGTGCCTGGTTCGGGCCGGGGTTCGCCGGTCAGCGCGTGCCCACGTTCGCCGAGGTCCTGTCGTTCCTCGCGGAGCGGGCCGGGATCGAGCTGCTCCTGGAGCTCAAGGGTTCCTGGACGGCCGACGACGCCCGGCTGGTCACCGGGCCGCTCGCCGCGGCCGGGCTGACGGGCCGCGTCATCGGGCAGAGCTTCTGGCCCGGGACGGTCGCCGCGCTGGCGGAGGTGGCGCCGGAGCTCCGGCGGGGCCTCCTGGTCCTGGAGACGGCGGCCGCGCTCGCGGACGTGCCCCCTGACGTGCGTCGTCTCCTGCCGGAGGCGCCGACGGTGGCCGCGCTCGTGGCCCTGTGCCGCGAGCTGGGTGTCGTGACGTGCAACCCCTACGGGCCGCTGCTGGCCCGGCAGCCGGACCTCGTGCCGGCGCTGCACGCCGCGGGCCTGGAGGCCATGGTGTGGACGCTCGACGAGGAGGCGGACTGGGCGGCGGCCCGGGTCGCCGGCGTCGACGCGGTCATCACGAACCGCCCGGACCGCCTGGCGGGCTGGCTGTCGGCGGCCGCGGGGGAGGGGGCCCGCGCCTCGGCCGCGGCCTGACGTGCGCTCTGTGGAGGATCCCCCGCGGTTTCCGCGGCGGATCCTCCACAGAGACCGTCAGCTCCCGGCGCTGCCCGACGCCCGGAAGGCGCGCCACGCGCCGGTCGACCAGAGGGCCCAGGCCACCAGCACGGGCTGGAAGAGGAGGCGGACCGCACGGGCGGTGTCCGACTCGAGGCCGAACGCATCGGTGCCGGTGACGTACTGGGAGATGTTGCCGGGGAAGATCGCGACGAAGAACGCGGCCGCCACCCAGCCCACGAGCGGCCGGTGACGACGTGGGGTGGCCACCAGCGCGAGGCCCAGCAGCACCTCGACCGCGCCGGATGCGAGCACCACGGCGTCCTTGTCCATGGGCACCCAGTCCGGGACCTGCGCCTGGAACTCGGCGCGCGCGAACGTCAGGTGGCCCACGCCGGCGCTCGTGAGGAAGGAGCCGAGCGCGAGCCGGCCGAGGGTCCGCACGTGCCGCAGGGGCGAGGCGCCGTCGGCGGCGACGTCGGGGGCGGTCAGGCGCGTGGCGAGCGCGCGGACGGACGGGCGCACGGTCATCGGGTCTCCCTGGGGAACGATCGGATCCTGCGCAGGGAACGGCCCCGGCATCGCGGCGATTCCCGGAAATGCGTGGCCCCGTGCCGGTCCGGCTGATCATGCTGGTGGCTCGTGACCATCACCCTGCGGCCCGAGCGGCCGTCCGACCACCGCGACGTCGAGCTCCTCACCCGGGAGGCCTTCTGGGGCACCGAGTCCCCGGGCGCCATCGAGCACCTGCTCGTCCGGCGCCTGCGCGAGGCCGCGTGCTTCGTGCCGGAGCTGGACTACGTCGCGGAGGTCGACGGCGTGGTCGTCGGGAACGTCATGTGGGCGCGCGCACGCGTGGTCGAGCAGGGGCCCGACGGCGAGGTGGTCCACGACGTGCTCACCTTCGGGCCCCTGAGCGTCCTGCCCGCGCACCAGGCGTCCGGCGTCGGGAAGGCGCTCATGCGGCACACGCTCGCGGAGGCCGCGCGGCTCGGCCACCGCGCCGTGGTCTTCTACGGGCACCCCGACTACTACCCGCGGCTGGGCTTCCTGCGGGGCGCCGACCTCGGCATCACGGCGCCGGGCGGGGCGACCTTCGACGCCCTCATGGCGATGGCCCTGGTCCCCGGCGGGCTCGACGGTGTGCGCGGCGAGTTCCACGAGGACCCGGTGATGCACGTCGACGCGGCGGAGGCCGACGCGTTCGACCGGGCCGAGTTCCCGCCGAAGGAGCCGGCGACCCTCACCCCGCTCGACGCCCTCGACGGGCACCTGCCGCCGGGTGCGCTCGAGGGCCTGCGCGCCACGGGCGCGCCGGACCTCGAGACCCTGCGGCGGATGAGCGAGCGCGAGGTCGCGGGCGTCCCCGGCGTCGGCCCGGCCGGTGCCGCCGCCCTCGCGACCTTCCTGCGGGGCGCCGGCGTGCGCTGGGGCACCGCCTGACCGGACACGGCGACGCGGGGCCCGGTGGGGACGACGACCCCACCGGACCCCGCGCATCGTCAGGTGCCGGTCTCCGGCGGCTACGCGTGGATCGTCGTGCCGCTCTCGCCGCGCATCGCGAGCGGGGCCTTCTCCAGCGAGCAGATGACGGCCCGACGCCCGGGCCCGCTCGCCGCGAAGGCCATCGCGGCCTGGACCTTCGGCAGCATGGAGCCGGCGCCGAGCTGGCCCTCGTCGACCAGGCGCTGCGCCTCGACCAGGTCGAGGTGCTCGAGGTCACGCTGGGCCGGGGTGCCGAAGTCGACGGCCACCCGGTCCACCGCGGTGAGGATGAACAGGTAGTCCGCCCCGACGGCCTCGGCCAGCGCCGCGGACGCGAAGTCCTTGTCGATGACGGCCGCCACCCCGCGGTGGTCGCCGTCGGGCGTGCGCACCACCGGGATCCCGCCGCCGCCGCACGCGACCACGATGAACTCGTGGTCCAGCAGGTTGAGGATCGAGTCCTTCTCGACGATCCGCACCGGCCGCGGCGACGCGACGACCTGCCGCCACCCCCGCCCGGAGTCCTCGACCATCCGCAGGTCCGGGTCTGCGGCCATCATCGCCCGGGCCGTGGCCTCGTCGTAGAACCCGCCGATCGGCTTGGTCGGGTGCGCGAACGCCGGGTCGGCCGGGTCGACCTCCACCTGCGTCACCACCGACGCGACGTGCCACGGCATGCCCACCCGGCGCAGCTCGCGGGCGATGCCCTGCTGCAGGTGGTAGCCGATGTAGCCCTGGCTCATGGCCGTGCACTCGGGCAGGTCCATGGGCCGGACCCGATCGGTGTGCTCGGCGGCGGTCGCGAAGGCGAGGCTGATGGCCCCGACCTGCGGACCGTTCCCGTGGGACACGATGATCTCGTGCCCCTGGGCGATGAGGCCGACGAGCGCGGGCGCGGCCGCGTCGATCCGCGCCCGCTGCTCGGCGGCGGTGTCGCCGAGGGCGTTGCCGCCCAGGGCGATGACGATGCGCGACATGCCCGCCGACCTCAGAGGACGCCGGCGAGCAGCGCGTCGAGCTCGGCCTTGGCCGCTGCGACCTTGTGCGGGTTCGGCAGCTCGGGCCGCAGGAAGTAGACGAGCAGCGCGCGCTGGGCGGTGAGGCGGTTGCCGGCCTCCTCGAACGCGAGCGAGGCGGCCGAGTCGAGCACCTCGTCGGTGACCTCCTCGCCGCGCGTCGCCGGCAGGCAGTGCAGGAACTGCGCGCCCGGGCCGGCGGCGGCCATGAGCTCGGCGTTCACCTGGTAGGTCGGCATGAAGATGGCGAGCCGCTCGGCCTCGCCCAGCTCGGCCTCGTAGTCGCCGTACCAGACGTCGGTGTAGACGAAGTCGGCGCCCTCGATCGCGGAGCGGTCGTCGGTGACGGTGACGCTGCCGCCCGAGACGGCGCAGTTCGCGCGCCCGATCTCCTGCATCGCGGGCTTGAGCTGGAAGCCGGCGGGGCCGTACTGGACGAAGTCCATGCCCATCTTGGTGGTGATCATCATCAGGGAGGCGCACACCTGCGTGGCGTCGCCGACGAACACGACCTTGCAGTCCTCGAGCCGCTTCCCGGCGGGCAGGTGCTCGACCATCGTGATGAGGTCGCCGATCTCCTGCGTCGGGTGGTTGTAGTCGGACATCCCGTTGATGACCGGGATGGTCGCGTGCTCGGCGAACCGGACCACCGTGTCGTGCCGGGCGACGCGCGCCATGACGACGTCGACGAGCTTCGAGAGCACCCGGGCGGTGTCTTCCATCGACTCGTGGCCGCCGAGCTGGATCTGGCCCGGGGCGAGGTACTGCGCGTGCCCGCCGAGCTGCGTCATCGCCGTCTCGAAGGAGACGCGGGTGCGGGTGGAGGACTGCTCGAAGATCATGCCGAGCGTCCGGCCGGCGAGCAGCGGCGGGAAGTAGCCCACCCGGACGCACTTCTTGAGCGTGATGCCGAGGTTGACGATGTCGAGCACCTCGGCCCTCGTGAGGTCCTGGGTGTCGATGAAGTGGCGGGTCATGGCCGGCTCCTGGGTCTGGTCGGTGCGTGACGGGGACGGGTTCTGGGCAGGGCGCAGCCACCGGACCGCCGGGTGGCGGTGCGACTGCGTCGGTGGTGGTGTCTGGAGGTCCCGCCCGCCGGCCAGGGGGTGTCCGACGGGCGGGACGCCTGGGTCAGCGGCCCGACGGCTGCTGCTGGGTGATGCAGTGGACGTTGCCGCCGCCGAGGAGGATCTCCCGGCCGGGCACGGTGACGATGCGGCGCGGCGCGAAGAGCTGGGTGTAGGCGGCGACGGCGTCGTCGTCGTGCGGGTCGTCGAAGACCGGGAGCACCACGAGGTCGTTGCCGATGTAGGAGTTCACGTACGAGCCGGCGAGCCGGTCGCCCTCCTCGCGTGGCAGCGTCCCCTCGATGCTGTCGACGCCCGCCGCCTCCTCCGCGGTGATGAAGATCGGGCCGGGCTGGTGGATCTTCACGACCTCGAAGCGGCGACCCTTGGCGTCGCGCGTCTCCTCGAGCACGCGCAGCGCGGCGACGGAGCGCTCGTACTGCGGGTCGCTCTCGTCGTCGGTCCAGGTGAGCATGACGACGCCGGGGCGCACGAACCGGCAGAAGTTGTCGACGTGCCCGTTCGTCTCGTCGAGGTAGACGCCGTACGGCAGCCAGACGACGACCTCGGCCCCGAGGTAGTCGCGCAGGTGCTCGGTGATCTCGTCCTGGCTCATGTCGGGGTTGCGGCCCTCGGACAGCAGGCACTCGGCGGTGACGAGCACGGTGCCCTCGCCGTCGACGTCGATCGAGCCGCCCTCGAGCACGAGCGGCGCCTTGTAGCGCGCGGTGCCCTCGATCTCGCAGACCTTGCGCGCGACGGCGTCGTCGGCCGCCCAGGGGAAGTAGAGGCCGTCGACCAGGCCGCCCCACGCGTTGAAGTCCCAGTCCACGCCGCGGACGTCGCCGGCGTCGTTCACCACGAACGTGGGGCCGATGTCGCGCATCCACGAGTCGTCGTTGGACATCTCTACGACGCGGACGTGGTCGGGGAGCTGGCTGCGGGCGTTGTCGTACTGCCGGGCGGAGACGGCGACCGTGACCTGCTCGGTCTCGGCGATGGCCGCCGCGACCGCCGTGAACGCGGCCTGTGCGGGCTTGGCGCCGAGTCGCCAGTTGTCGGGGCGCTCCGGCCAGACCAGCCAGCAGCCGGCGTGGTGCGCCCACTCGGCCGGCATGCGGTAGCCGTCGGCCGCGGGGGTCGAGTCGATCGTGTGGACCATGGTGACCACCTCTCTGGGATGGGTCGCGCGGCGGACTTGGTGCGCCGCCCGCGCGTCGGGCAGGGTCGGGGCGCCGTCAGTCGGCGAACTGCTGGGCTGTCTCCGGGTCCTCGCCGCGCTCGAGGGCGCGTTGGCGGGTCCAGGTCGGGGCCTTGAAGCAGAACCACTCCTGGATGGCGACGGCGATCGCGAGGCCGATGAGGATCGAGCCCGTGACCGACCACGAGAAGTCGTACGGGTTCACCACGAAGAACACCGCGGCCGTGGCCAGCAGGACGGTCGGGACCCAGGTGATGGCGAGGGTCCAGCCCCGGCCGCCGGGGACCCGGTAGGGCCGGGGACGCTCGGGGTCGATGCCGCGGAGCTTGCGGAACGCCAGCATCATCACGATGTACGGCAGCAGGAAGATGACCGACGAGAACGCGAACAGGTTCCAGAACACGTCGTCGATCGCGCCGTCGGTCAGGGAGAACAGGGCCGCGTAGCCGACGGTGAAGACGGTGCCGACGATCGAGGTGAGCATCGCGGCGCCGGTCGGGGTGCCGCGGCGCGGGTGCCGGTGCGCGAAGACCTTGGGCAGGTCGCCCTGCTGCGCGGACTCGGCGGCGGCCAGGTTGGCGCCGATCGTCCAGGGCACGAGGCAGGCGAAGAAGCAGAACAGTGCGCCGATGCCGAGGACCGTGACCAGGACGTTCGCGGCGGTGGAGTCACCGAAGCCGAGCTGGAGGGCGTCGATGAGGCCGGTGGTCTCGGAGATCTCGTCGGCCGGGAAGATGAGCTGCATGCCGACGGTGGCGATGAGGTAGAAGCCGCCGATGAGCGCGCCCGCGATGAGGATGGTGCGCGGGACGTCGCGCTTCGGGTTCTCCATCTGGGTGGAGGCCGACGACATGAGCTCGAAGCCGAGGAAGTTGTAGATGACGATCGGCAGGGCGGCGGCGAAGGCCGGCAGGGTGTCGGTCGGCAGCAGCTCGCCGATGCTCCAGTCGGTCGCCGAGCCGTTGCCCGCGGCGTAGATGCCGCCCGCGACGGCGAGCGCGGCGATGACGGCGAGCGTGATCCCGGCGCCGAGGTTGGACACCCACGTGCCGGTCTCGAGGCTGCGCGCGTTGACCCAGTAGTTGATCCAGATGAGGACCACGGTGATCGCGATCTGCACCCAGAAGTTGAGCTCGCCGTCGAAGAACATCGAGGAGATCGCGCCCGAGAACATCAGGTAGACACTGGGCACCCACAGGCCGACGTTGATCCAGTACCACCAGGACACCCGCGTGCCCCAGCGGTTGCCGAACGCCCGCACGACCCACGCGTAGATGCCGCCGGCGTCCGGGTAGGCGGAGCCGAGCTCGGCGGTGACCAGGCCGTAGGGGACGAAGAACGCGACGATGATCAGCAGCGTCCAGAAGATCGCCGTCGGGCCGACGGACGCGGTGACCGTGAGCTGCGAGAGCAGCAGCATGGCCGCCACGGAGAACAGCACCATGTCGAACATGCGGAAGGCGGGCCGGGCGGGGGTGCCGTCGGCGGAGGGGTTGACCGGGGGGTTGTCGGTCTGCGCGGCCATGGGTGCTCCTTTGCGTGAGCCGCTGGGGGATCGTGCTGTGGTCCTGCGCGGTTCGAAGGGCTACGCCCCGTCGCGGATGCCGCCCTGCATCCGTGTGTACGAACGTACAACTTCGATATGTACAAACGTACAAGTGGGCGGGGGAGGGGCCAGGGACCTACGTCCCGGGGGCCCGTTGGTCGTGGGTGAGATCCGGCGCCGGCGCCTCAGGGCGTCGGCGCCTCGATCCCGGGCGGGCACAGCCGCTCCACGACGACGCGCAGCCGCTCGGCCAGGTCCGGCACCTCGAGCTCGGCGTTCGACACCGCCTCGAGCATCAGACCGTCGACCAGGCACGCGACGATCTGCACGACCTGAGCGCGCGCGATCGCCGGGTCGCTCGGCGGCAGCACGCGGTCGACGAGAGACCCGATCATGTCCGACCATGCCCGCGTGACCGGCCGCAGCGCGTCGTTGCGCGTCGCCTCCATGAACATCTCGAAGAGCGCGAGGTCGTACAGCGGGTCGGCCGTCGTCTTGTCGAAGAACATCTCGGTGAGCAGCGCGACCGACCGGTCGAGGTCGATCGGCCCCTCCACCGCGTCGACGATGGCGGCCAGGCGGTCCGACTCGGCGGCCCGCGCGTGGCCCATCGTCTGCAGCAGCAGGTCGTCGCGGTCGGTGAAGTAGTACGTCGTCGAGCCGAGGGGGACGTCGGCCGCCTGTGCGACCGCGCGGTGCGTGACCCCGTCGGCACCCCCCGTGCCGAAGACGCGCACCGCCGCGTCGAGGATCTGCTCGCGCTTGCGCTGACCGCTCGTCGTCGTCGCGCGCTCGCGGGGTCGGCGGGTGGTGCGCGCGGACGCCTCGTTCGCCCCGGCCATGGTTCCCCTCTCGCTCGGCCCGACGCTGCACGGTACCGCCGACGCCCGCACCCTCGGCGTCGAGGGCGGCGCGGAGGCCGGCTGCGCCCCAGACCTCGACCTCCGCCGACTCACGGCTCAGCTCCTGCAGCGCGGCGTTCCGCCTGCGGGTGCTCGATCCCATCGCGAGCATCGCGACGATCACGCCGACGACCAGGGCGGCCGTGACGAGCAGGATCGTCGCGACGCCGCCGCCGTCGCGCCGAGACCGCGCGACGAGGGAGCAGGTGATCATGGTGTCGGAGGCGGGCGCTAGCGTCGCCCCTCGTGAGAAGCCCTGCGCCCGCCGCCTCGCTGTCCTACGGCCCGCATCCTGACCAGGTGGCCGACCTGTTCGTGCCCGATGGTCTCGGCGGACCGCTGCCCCTCGTGCTGCTCCTGCACGGCGGTGTCTGGCGTGAGCCCCACGACCGGGTGCACCTTCGACCGTTCGCCGCGGCGCTCGCCGGCACGGGCGCGCTCGTGGCGAACGTCGAGTACCGGCGGGTGGACGGCGCCGGCGGCTGGCCGGCGACGTTCGACGACGTGGCGCTCGCCTGCGACCGCCTGCCCGGTCTCGTCGACGAGGCCGGCGTCGGCGGGGTGGACCGTGCCGCGGTCGCGCTCGCCGGGCACTCGGCCGGGGGCCACCTCGCGCTCTGGTCCGCCCTGCGGCACCACAC
>JAEZZV010000326.1 GCA_023418375.1 Actinomycetes bacterium
GCCCTGACCGACGCGCGGGTGGTCGCCGGGGTGCGGCACGCCGTCGGGCCGGTGCCCGGGGCCCGGCTCGTCGCACGGCGCGCGGTCTGAGCCCGCGGGGACGGCGGGTGGGGCGTCAGGCCTCGAAGGTGGAGACCACGACGCGCAGCAGGTCGGCGAGCGCGGCACGGTCCGGGGGGCTGAGCACCGCGAGGAGCTCGCCCTCCACCCGCAGCAGGTCCTCCATCGCGCCGTCGACACGCTCGCGGCCCTCGGCCGTGAGGCGCACGAGCACCCCGCGCCGGTCGGCCGGGGCCGGCAGCCGCTCCACCAGGCCCCGCTCGGCGAGCCGGTCGATGCGGTTGGTCATCGTGCCGCTGGTGACGAGCGTCTGGGCCACGAGGGTGCCGGGCGAGAGCTGGTAGGGCTCACCGGCCCGCCGCAGGGCCGAGAGCACGTCGAACTCCCAGACCTCGAGCTGGTGCTGCTCGAACGCCGCCCGCCGCATGAGGTCCAGGTGCCGGGACAGCCGCGTCACCCGGGACAGGATCGACAGCGGCGCGACGTCCAGGTCGGGCCGCTCCCGCCGCCACGCCTCGACGATCCGGTCGACCTCGTCGATCACGCGGACTCCCCACGCAGCTGAGGGTTCTTCTGCAGGCCGGCCAGGCCGTTCCAGGCGAGGTTCACCAGGTGCGCGGCGACCTCGTCCTTCTTCGGGTTGCGCGCGTCCAGCCAGTACTGGCCGGTGAGCGCGACCATGCCGACGAGCATCTGCGCGTAGATCGGCGCGGTCCGCGGGTCGAGCCCGCGCTTGGTGAACTGGTCCGCGAGCAGGTGCTCCACCTGCATCGCGACGTCGCCGATGAGGCTCGAGAACGTGCCCGTCGCCTGTGCCACGGGCGAGTCGCGCACGAGGATGCGGAAGCCGTCGGTGGACGACTCGATGTAGTCCAGCAGCGCCAGGGCGGTCCGCTCGACGAGCACCTGCGGGTGGCCGCCGCGCTCGAGGGCGCCGATGAGCGCGGAGGTCAGCGCCTGGATCTCGCGGTCGACCACGACCGCGTACATCCCCTCCTTGCCGCCGAAGTGCTCGTAGACGACCGGCTTGGAGACCTGGGCGCGCGCCGCGATCTCCTCGACGCTCGTGCCCTCGAAGCCCTTCTCGGCGAACAGGCGCCGCGACACGTCGAGGAGCTGCTCGCGGCGTTGCGACGCCGTCATCCGGGCGCGCGCGGGTCGCTTGGCCGAGGAGCTCACCGGGCCATCATGCCGCGCCGGGCTGGCAGACTTGGCGACCGTCGGTCCCGACTCGCCCGGCGCGGCCGGGGCGAGGCCGCCGATCCGCCCTGGTGTAACGGCAGCACGCAGGCCTTTGGAGCCTTGCGGTCCAGGTTCGAATCCTGGGGGCGGAGCGCACGTCGGCGCCCCGCCGGACGGGGTCGACGCGTCCGGTGATCGTGGTCCCGCGTTGAGCGGTCTGGCGGCGACGGTAGAGTGTGCCCCGCACTCCAGGCACCGCGAGCCCACGTCGCCTCGTCGACGGCGGAGGGCAGTCCAGCCGACCGACGGGAGTCCGCGTTGACCACTGCCCACCCTGCCGCTGTCGTCGTCCTCGCCGCAGGGGAGGGCACCCGGATGCGTTCGGCCACCCCCAAGGTGCTCCACACGATGTCCGGCCGGTCGCTCCTGGGCCACGCCCTCGCCGCCGCGGCGGACCTCTCCCCGGAGCGGATCTGCGTCGTCGTGCGCCACGACCGGGACCGGGTCGCCGGCCACGCGCGCGAGCTCGTACCGAGCGTGCTCGTGGCGGACCAGGACGAGATCCCCGGCACCGGGCGCGCGGTGCAGTGCGCCCTGACGGTCCTCGACGGCGCCGCGCACGCCGCGCACGCCCGCACCGGCGAGGCGACCGGCGGCGACGACCGCCAGCTCGAGGGCCCCGTGGTCGTGATCGCGGGCGACGTCCCGCTGCTGGACGGCGAGACGCTGCGCGAGCTCCTGGCGGCCCACACCGCCGACGGCAACGCGGTCACCGTGCTCACCACGCACGTCGACGACCCGACGGGGTACGGCCGCATCGTCCGCGACCCCGGCACGGGCCAGGTCGCGCGCATCGTCGAGCACAAGGACGCCGACCCCGCCGAGCTCGAGATCACCGAGGTCAACTCCTCGGTCTACGTGTTCGACGCCGAGGTGCTGCGCGGCGCGCTCGTGCGGCTGGGCCGCAGCAACGCGCAGGGCGAGGTGTACCTGACGGACGTCATCGCCATCGCACGCTCCGAGCGCGGCGCCGTGCGGGCCCTGCTCGTGGACGACCCCATGGTCGTGGCCGGCGTGAACGACCGCGCGCAGCTCGCCGAGCTCGCCGCCGAGATGAACCGCCGGATCCTGACGGACTGGATGCTCGCGGGCGTCACGGTCGTCGACCCGGCGACCACCTGGGTGGACGTCGACGTCGAGCTCGCGCGGGACGTCACCCTGCTCCCGGGCACGCAGCTGTTCGGCACGACGCGCGTCGCGGAGGGCGCCGTCGTCGGGCCGGACACCACGCTCACGGACGTGGTGGTCGAGGAGGGTGCGCACGTGGTGCGCAGCCACGGCTCGTCCTCGCGGATCGGGCCGGGCGCCGTCGTCGGGCCGTTCTCCTACCTGCGGCCGGGCACGGACCTCGGCGCGGAGGGCAAGATCGGCGCCTTCGTGGAGACGAAGAACGCGCACATCGGCGAGCACTCCAAGGTGCCGCACCTGTCGTACGTGGGGGACGCGGTCGTCGGCCGGTACACGAACATCGGCGCGGGCACGATCTTCGTCAACTACGACGGCGTCACGAAGAGCAGCTCGGTGATCGGCGACCACGTACGGATCGGCTCGGACAACGCGCTCGTCGCGCCGGTCACGGTCGGGGACGGCGCGTACACGGGCGCCGGGTCGGTGATCCGCCGCGACGTGCCGGCCGGCGCCCTCGGGGTGAACACCGCGCCGCAGCGCACGATCGACAAGTGGGTGCTCCGGCGTCGGCCGGGCACCGCATCGGCGGCGGCGGCGGCGGAGGCCCTCGGGGACGACGCCGCGCTCGAGCCGGCCGACCACAGACACGACGGCGGACTCCCCGCCGCCGGGACGACTGAAGGGCACTGACGCACCATGACGGGCATCGTCACCCGCGACGGCGAGAAGCGGTTGGTCCTCATCTCCGGCCGGGCGCACCCGGAGCTCGCGGAGGACGTCGCCCGCGAGCTCGACGTCGAGCTCGTGCCGACGACCGCGTACGACTTCGCCAACGGCGAGATCTACGTGCGGTTCGGCGAGAGCGTGCGGGGCGCCGACGCGTTCGTGCTCCAGGCGCACGCGCTGCCGATCAACCGGTCGATCATGGAGCAGCTCATCATGGTCGACGCCCTCAAGCGCGCGTCGGCCAAGACGATCACCGTGATCGCCCCGTTCTACGGCTACGCGCGCCAGGACAAGAAGCACCGCGGCCGGGAGCCGATCTCCGCTCGGCTGATGGCCGACCTGTTCAAGACCGCCGGCGCCGACCGGCTCATGAGCGTGGACCTACACGCGGCGCAGACCCAGGGCTTCTTCGACGGCCCGGTGGACCACCTGTGGGCGATGCCGCTGCTCGTGGACTACGTGCGCACGCGGGTGGACGCCACGAACCTCGCGGTCGTCTCGCCGGACGCGGGCCGCATCCGCGTCGCCGAGCAGTGGGCCGCCAAGCTCGGCGACTGCCCGCTGGCCTTCATCCACAAGACGCGCGACATCACGACGCCGAACCGCTCCGTGGCCAACCGCGTGGTCGGCGAGGTCGAGGGCCGCACGTGCGTGCTCGTGGACGACCTCATCGACACCGGCGGCACCATCGCCGAGGCGGTGCGGGTGCTGCTCGCGGCCGGCGCCAAGGACGTGATCGTCGCGGCCACGCACGGCGTCCTGTCGGACCCGGCCCGGATCCGGCTCGAGGAGTGCGGGGCGCGCGAGGTCGTCGTCACCGACACCCTGCCGATCCCGGAGGAGCGCCGCTTCGAGAAGCTCACGGTGCTGTCGATCGCGTCCCTGCTCGCGCGCGCGATCCGCGAGGTGTTCGACGACGGCTCGGTGACGTCGCTGTTCGACGGCAACGTCTGAGCCGCTTCAGCTCTGCCCCTCCCGCGGTTTCCCGCGCCCGGGCGCCGCACGGTAGGATGCTCGGCGTTGCCTCGGCGAGGGACGTCGGACGGCCGGTGGCGCACCATCCACCCCGACCGACCGGCGCGATCCGTGATCGACGCGGCGGTGGTGGGCGCGCGCCCGTCCCGCGTCCCGCGTCGAGGCCTCCAGCTGGCTGCCCGGCCCCCGGACCAGCCCTCATGACCAGCCCGCCACCAGCACCAGGAGTGTTCATCGTGACCGAGCTCAAGCTCGCTGCCACCGCCCGCACCGAGTTCGGCAAGGGCGCCGCGCGCCGCATCCGCCGCGCGCACCAGATCCCCGCCGTCCTGTACGGCCACGGTGCCGACCCGCTGCACATCGCGCTCCCGGGGCACGAGACGATGCTCGCGCTCAAGCACTCGAACGCGCTCCTGACGATCGCGCTCGACGGCAAGGACCACCTGGCCATCGTCAAGGACATCCAGCGCGACGCGGTGCGCAACCTCATCGAGCACGTCGACCTGCTCACCGTGAAGAAGGGCGAGAAGGTCGCCGTCACCATCCCGGTGCACGTCGTCGGCGAGTCCGCGCCCGGCACCATCCACTTCGTCGAGGCGTCGCAGGGCCTGCACGTGACGGCCGAGGCCACGCACATCCCCGAGGCCATCGAGGTCTCGGTCGAGGGCCTGGAGGCCGGCACGACGCTGCGCGGCTCCGACATCTCCCTCCCGGCCGGCGTCGCGCTCGCCGGCGACCCCGAGGAGCCCGTGGTCTCCGTGTCGGTGCCGCAGGTTGCCGGCGAGGACGAGGGCGAGGCCACGGAGCCCGCCGCGGAGGCGGCCGAGGAGGCCTGAGCTGGACCTGCTCCGGTGGCTGCCGGGCCGCCGCTCGGACCCCGAGCGGCGCCCGGGCACCGGGCGCGCACCGCGCGCGGGCCGCGCGGGGGAGGTGGCGGACGTGTCTGACGCGGTGGGACCCGGGGGATCCGGGCAGCCCTGGGTGGTCGTCGGGCTCGGCAACCCCGGCCCGCAGTACGCGGGCAACCGCCACAACGTCGGCCACATGGTGCTCGACGAGCTGGCGCGGCGCACCGGCGGCTCCTTCCGCGGCTTCCGCGGCAAGGCGCAGGTGGCCGACGTGCGACTGGGCACCCTCCCGGGCGGTGCCCCCGGGCCGCGCGTCCTGCTGGTGCGGACCACCAGCTACATGAACGTCTCCGGCGGTCCGGTCGCCTCGGTGCTGGCCATGCAGGGCGGGACCGCCGACCGCCTCGTCGTCGTGCACGACGAGCTGGACATCCCCTTCGGCCAGGTCCGCCTGAAGTCCGGGGGAGGCGAGGGCGGCCACAACGGCCTGCGCAGCATCACGTCCGCCATCGGCACCCGCGACTACGTGCGGGTGCGCGTCGGTATCGACCGCCCGCCGGGCCGTCAGGACCCCGCCGACTACGTCCTCGGGGACTTCTCCGGCGCGCAGCGCAAGGAGCTCCCGTGGACGGTGGACTCCGCCGCCGACGCCGTCGAGATGCTGGTGCTCCAGGGGCTGGAGGCCGCGCAGCGGCGGTTCCACAGCCCTGACGCCGCGTCCTGACGCGGACTTCCGACGGGGCTCTCGCGCGCCCGTCGTCCGCCGCTCGTGGCGTCGACGCACCCGTCGTCGCGCTTCGGGGCAGATTCGGGCACATCCCCTCACTTCACCCGTTCAGGCCCGTGCAATTCTGGGGTGACCCAGGTAACGTTGCGGACAATTCTTCGGTGTTGGGCGGTTAAAGAACGTTTGTCCGGGTGCACCCTTGGGCGAGCCGTGCTTACCGTCGACTCCTGCGAGACCCAATGATGCGGGGGTTGGTCACGTGACGCTGCCTGTCGACAGGCTGGTGAGTACAGACGAAGAGCGCCGTGGCCGGAGCGCCGGACCGCGGCGCTCGTGGGCCTCGGCCCAGCCGTTCGAGGCCAGGTCCACGCCGTTCAACAGCAGCGTCGCGCGGTCGCTGCGGTGGGCCGAGGTCTCCGTCGCCTACCAGTGGCGGGCCATCGCGCTCGACGCCCTCGCGGTGATCGCGGTCGGCGTGCTCATCGTGGTCCCCGTGTACGGCGCGGGCCTCGACACGGCCGCCCGGATCGTCGCGGCCGTCCTCGCGTTCGTCGCCCTCGTCGCCATGTTCCGCGGGTACGACGCGCGGACGCTCGGCGACGGCTCCACGGAGGTGTCGGCCCTCCTGCGCGCCGGCTTCGTCGGCGCGACCGCGCTGATGGCCCTCAGCTACACGACCAAGGCCGAGGTCTCGCGCCTCGTCGTGTTCGCGGGCGTCCCGACCATCGTGCTGCTCGCCCTGCTCGGCCGGTACGCGCAGCGCCAGTTCCTGCACCGGCACCGCGCCCGCGGCGTGGCGATGATGCGCACCCTCGTCATCGGGGACCCGACCTCGGTCGGGCGCGTGGTGGGCGACCTCGTCCGCGACCCGTCGCACGGGTTCCAGGTGGCCGGCGTGTGCCTGCCGAGCGTCGACGAGCCGCCGCCCGTCCCGGGCGTGCCCGTCGTCGGGGCGGTCGCCGACGTGCCCCAGGTGGTCGCCGACCGAGCGATCGAGGCCGTGGTCGTCGCCGGCTCGCACATGAGCGGCGAGGCGCTGCGCCGCATGAGCTGGGCGCTCGCCCGGGCCGGCGCGCAGCTCATCGTGGCGCCTGACCTGGTCGAGGTCACCGGCCCCCGGCTGAACCTGCGCCCGACCGCGGGCCTGGTCCTGCTCGAGGTGCAGACCGGCGCGCCGCCGAGCCGGATGCTCGCCAAGTCGGCCCTGGACCGCGGCCTCGGCACGGCGCTGCTCCTGCTCGCGGCGCCGGTCATCGCGATCGCGGCGCTGGCCGTCCGGCTCACCTCGCCGGGCCCCGCGTTCTACCGCCAGACGCGCGTGGGCGTCGACGGGCGCACCTTCACCCTGTGGAAGCTGCGCAGCATGTACCTCGACGCCGACGCGCGCCGGGACGCGTACCTCGCCCTCACGGACCGCGACGGGCCGATGTTCAAGATGCGCCGCGACCCGCGCGTGACGCCCGTCGGGCGCGTCCTGCGCCGCTACTCCATCGACGAGCTCCCGCAGCTGTGGAACGTCGTCACGGGCGACATGTCGCTCGTCGGCCCGCGGCCGCCGCTGGAGTCCGAGGTCGCGACGTACGCGGACCACGTCCACCGCCGGCTGCACGTCCGCCCGGGGCTGACGGGGCTGTGGCAGGTCAGCGGCCGCGCCGACCTGTCGTGGGAGGAGTCGGTCCGGCTGGACCTGCGGTACGTGGACAACTGGTCGCTCGCGATGGACCTGCTCATCCTGTGGAAGACCTTCCGCGCGGTCGTCGGGGGCTCGGGTGCCTACTGAGGCGCCGCCTGCGCCCGTCGTCCCGGTCCGCGTCGCCGAGGCCCGCCCATGGCGCTGACGGCGCTCGAGAAGCACGAACGCGACGCCGTCGCCATCCTTCCCGCCGCGGCGCACGAGTTCTTCGCGTCGGGGTCGGGGGACGAGGTCGCGCTCGGTGAGGCGACCGCGGCGTGGGCACGCCACCGGCTGCGGCCGCGCGTCCTGCGCGACGTCGGCGAGGTGGACCTGACGACGACGGTGCTGGGCAGCGCGCTGACCCACCCGATCGGGGTCGCTCCCGTCGGGTACCTCGGGCTCGCCCACCCGGACGGCGAGCCTGCCGTCGCCGCCGCGGCGCGCGACCAGGGTGCCCTGTACGTCGCGTCGACCCGCGCGTCGACGGCGCTGGAGGACGTCGCCGCCCTCGCCGGGCCGTGGTGGTTCCAGGTGTACGTCATGCGCCACCGTGACCTGACGGCGCGGCTGGTCGAGCGCGCCGTGGCGGCCGGCGCGCAGGCCCTCGTGCTCACGGGCGACACCCCGTTCGTCGGGATCAAGCGCCGCGTCGGCAGCCAGCGCATCGCGATCCCCGACGAGACCTTCCTCGTCAACCTCGCCCGGCACCTCACGGGCGACGTCGCCGCGGGCCGCGCCGGCGCGGAGCAGGACCCGACCGCCACGCTCGACGCCATCGGCTGGCTCGCGGAGATGTCGGGGCTCCCCGTGCTGGTCAAGGGCGTCCTGCGCGGCGACGACGCCGTGGCGTGCCTCGACGCGGGCGCCTCCGGCGTCGTCGTGTCGAACCACGGCGGCCGCCAGCTCGACCGGTCGGTCGCCACCGCCGTCGCCCTGACGGAGGTGGTGGACGCCGTCCGCGGCCGGGACGCCGGTACCGCGGGAGCGCACGGCCCCGCTGTCCTCGTCGACGGCGGCATCCGCTCGGGCGTCGACGCCCTCGTCGCCCTCGCGCTCGGGGCCGACGCCGTCCTCGTCGGCCGTCCCATCGTGTGGGGCCTGGCGACCGGCGGCCAGGCCGGGGTGCACGAGGCGCTCGCCGCCCTGCGCGACGACCTGGCCCACGCGCTGGCCCTCGC
>JAEZZV010000336.1 GCA_023418375.1 Actinomycetes bacterium
CTCATGGGCATCGCCGCGGGGTCCTCGCCGGCCGCCGAGGCGCTGCGGGCCGTCGGCGCGAGCCGGGACGCGCTCGCGGCCGCCCTGCCGGCGGTCCGCGGCTCCGCGCGCGTGACCTCCCCGGACCCTGAGGGCACCTTCAAGGCCCTCGAGCAGTACGGAGTCGACCTGACCGCCGCCGCGCGCGACGGCAAGCTCGACCCCGTCATCGGGCGCGACGCCGAGATCCGGCGCGTCGTCCAGGTGCTGTCGCGGCGGACCAAGAACAACCCGGTCCTCATCGGCGAGCCGGGCGTCGGCAAGACCGCCGTCGTCGAGGGGCTCGCCCAGCGGATCGTCGACGGTGACGTGCCCGAGTCCCTGCGGGGCAAGCGGCTCGTCGCCCTCGACCTGGCCTCGATGGTCGCCGGTGCCAAGTACCGCGGCGAGTTCGAGGAGCGGCTCAAGGCCGTGCTGACCGAGATCAAGGAGGCGGAGGGGCAGGTCGTCACGTTCATCGACGAGCTGCACACCGTCGTCGGCGCCGGGGCGGCCGAGGGCAGCATGGACGCGGGCAACATGCTCAAGCCCATGCTCGCGCGCGGCGAGCTGCGCCTCGTCGGCGCCACCACGCTGGACGAGTTCCGCGAGCGCATCGAGAAGGATCCGGCGCTCGAGCGCCGCTTCCAGCAGGTCTTCGTCGGCGAGCCGAGCGTCGAGGACACGGTCGCGATCCTGCGCGGCGTCGCCCCGAAGTACGAGGCGCACCACAAGGTCACGATCTCCGACGCCGCGCTCGTCGCGGCGGCGACCCTCGGCGACCGCTACATCTCCGGCCGTCAGCTCCCCGACAAGGCGATCGACCTCGTCGACGAGGCGGCCTCCCGGCTGCGGATGGAGCTCGACTCCTCGCCGATCGAGATCGACCAGCTCCAGCGCGCCGTCACGCGCCTGGAGATGGAGGAGTCGTACCTGGCGGAGAGCACCGCCGACTCCGACGACGCCTCGCGCGAGCGGCTCGAGCGGCTCCGGGCGGAGCTGGCCGACCGGCGTGAGGAGCTGGCGGGCCTGACCGCCCGCTGGGAGTCGGAGAAGGCCGGTTCGAACCGACTCGGCGACCTGCGGGTGCGGCTCGATGAGCTGCGGACCGCGTTCGACCGCGCCTACCGCGAGGGCGACTACGAGACCGCCGCGCGGCTGCAGAACGGGGAGATCCCGGCGGTCGAGCGCGACATCGCGGCGGCCGAGCAGGAGCAGGCGGCGCGCGGCGCGGGCGACGGCGCGGCCGGTCCCGCCGAGGCGCCGATGATCGCCGAGAAGGTCGGCCCGGACGAGATCGCCGAGGTGGTCTCCGCCTGGACCGGCATCCCCACCGGCCGGCTGCTCGAGGGCGAGACCGCCAAGCTCCTGCACATGGAGGAGGTCATCGGCGAACGCCTCATCGGGCAGCGGCGCGCGGTGACCACGGTGGCCGACGCCGTGCGGCGCGCCCGCGCGGGCATCTCCGACCCCGACCGGCCGACGGGCTCGTTCCTCTTCCTCGGCCCGACGGGCGTCGGCAAGACCGAGCTCGCCCGCTCGCTCGCGGACTTCCTCTTCGACGACGAGCGGGCGATGGTCCGCATCGACATGAGTGAGTACGGCGAGAAGCACTCCGTCGCCCGGCTCGTCGGCGCGCCGCCCGGCTACGTCGGCTACGAGGAGGGCGGCCAGCTCACCGAGGCCGTGCGTCGTCGTCCGTACTGCGTCGTGCTGCTCGACGAGGTGGAGAAGGCCCACCCGGAGGTGTTCGACATCCTGCTGCAGGTGCTCGACGACGGCCGGCTCACCGACGGCCAGGGCCGGACCGTCGACTTCCGCAGCGCGATCCTCGTGCTCACCTCCAACCTGGGCTCGCAGTTCCTCGTCGACCCGACCCTCGGCGACGAGGCCAAGGGCGAGGCGGTCCTGGCCGCGGTGCGCTCGGCGTTCAAGCCGGAGTTCCTCAACCGGCTGGACGACGTGGTCGTCTTCGACCCGCTCTCGCTGGACGACCTGGGCCGGATCGTCGACCTCCAGGTGGCGCGCCTGGCCGCGCGGCTCGAGGAGCGCCGGGTGACGCTCGAGGTCGCCCCGGCGGCGCGCACCTGGCTGGCGCTGGAGGGCTACGACCCGTCGTACGGGGCCCGGCCGCTGAAGCGCCTGGTCCAGCGCGAGATCGGCGACCGGCTCGCGACGATGCTGCTCGCCGGCGAGCTGACGAGCGGCGCGCGCGTCGTCGTCGACCGTCCCGCGGACGCCGTGGGGGAGGGCCTGACGCTCCGGGCAGGCTGACCGGACGGGTGGCCGGTGTGCCGTTGTCCGGGCGGATCGACCCCGCCCGGGCTACGGTCGAGGCGTGCGCTGGGACGACGCTGCAGCCGTTCTCTTCGACCTGGACGGCGTGCTCACGCCGACCGCCGCCGTGCACATGAGGGCCTGGGAGCTCATGTTCCGGCAGTACTTCGCCGAGCACGACATCGCCCCGCCCTACACCGACGCCGACTACTTCACGCACGTGGACGGCCGCCCGCGGTACGACGGTGTCCGGGCGACCCTCCTCTCGCGCGGCGTCCGCCTGCCCGAGGGCGAGCCGTCGGACCCGCCGGGCACCCAGACGGTCTGCGGCCTCGGCAACACGAAGAACGCGCTGGTCAACCAGCTCCTCGCGCAGGAGGGCGTCGAGCCGTACCCGGGCTCGGTGCGGGTCGTCGACGCGCTCGACCGCCGCGGGGTGCCGATGGCGGTCGTGTCGAGCTCGCGCAACACGCCGTCGGTGCTCGAGGCGGCGGGCCTCGGCGGGCGGTTCCCGGTCATCGTCGACGGCGTCGTCGCCGCCGCGAGGCACCTGGCCGGCAAACCCGCGCCGGACACGTTCCTGCTCGCGGCCGAGCTCCTGGGCGTGCCGCCCGAGCGGGCGGTCGTCGTGGAGGACGCCGTCTCGGGCGTGGCCGCGGGGCGGGCAGGGGGGTTCGGCCTGGTGGTCGGCGTCGACCGGGGTGCGGGCGCGACGGCGCTCGAGCAGGCGGGCGCGGACATCGTCGTACGGGACCTCGGGGAGCTGACATGAGCGACGCGGACGGCACGCCCGTCGACCTGACCGACGGCATCGACCGGCTCCGCTTCCCGGTGGACCCGTGGCGGCTCACCGAGACGTTCTTCGACGCCGACGACCTGGGGCGGACCGAGACGCTCTTCGCCGTCGGCAACGGGTACCTGGGTATGCGCGGCAACCTCGAGGAGGGCCGCGACTGGCACACCCACGGCACCTACATCAACGGTTTCCACGAGACGTGGCCGATCAAGCACGCGGAGGAGGCCTACGGCCTGGCCGAGGTGGGCCAGACCATGCTCAACGTGCCCGACCCCAAGGTCATCCGGCTCTACGTCGACGACGAACCGCTGCTGCTGTCCGTCGCCGACCTCGTCGCGTACGAGCGCACGCTCGACGTCGCCGACGGCGTCCTGCGCCGCGACCTGATCTGGCGCACCCCCTCGGGAAACCGGGTGCGGGTGCGCTCGAGCCGGATGGTCTCCTTCACGCAACGCCACCTGGCCGTGATGACGTTCGAGGTGACCCTGCTCGACAGACCCGCGCCCGTCGTCATCTCCTCCCACCTGATCAACCGCGAGGAGGGCGTCGACGAGTACCGGTCGGTGCGCAAGGAGTACCGCCGCAGGGCCACCGACCCCCGACGCGCGGACCCGGTCCCGGAGCGGGCGCTCGTCCCGGTGACGCACTGGGCGAACGAGGAGCGCACCGTGCTCAGCTTCCGGTGCGCGGGCTCGGGGATGACGCTCGCCGTCGGGACCGACGACCTGGTCGAGTCCGAGAACGAGGTCGAGGTCCTCGTCGACGTCGAGGAGCACTCCGCCAAGCACGTGTTCCGGACCTGTGCCGACGTGGGGAAGCCGATCACCATCACCAAGGTCGTCGCGTACCACACCTCGCGGGGGGCCCCGGTGAACGAGCTGGTGGACCGGTGCCGGCGGACCCTGGACCGCGTGCGCCACCTGGGGATCGGGCAGCAGTTCGACGACCAGCGCGCCTGGCTCGACGGGTTCTGGGAGCGATCGGACGTCCAGGTCGAGGGGCAGCCGGCCGTGCAGCAGGCGGTGCGCTGGAACCTCTTCCAGGTGGCCCAGGCGGCTGCGCGCGCCGAGGGCTCCGGGATCCCCGCCAAGGGCGTGACCGGCACCGGGTACGGCGGGCACTACTTCTGGGACACGGAGATCTACGTCGTCCCCTTCTTCGTGTACACGACGCCGATCGTCGCGCGGAACGCCCTGCGCTTCCGCTACACGATGCTGCCGGCCGCCGAACGGCGGGCCGCCATGCTCACGCAGCACGGGGCCCTGTTCCCGTGGCGCACGATCAACGGCGAGGAGGCGTCGGCCTACTTCGCCGCGGGCACCGCGCAGTACCACATCGACGCCGACGTGGCGTACGCGGTGAACCTCTACGCGTGGGCGACGCAGGACGACGAGTTCATGAGCCGCGAGGGCATCGACATCCTCGTGCAGACGGCACGGATGTGGGCCGACCTGGGCTTCTGGCGGGGCGAGGGGGAGGGCTCGTTCCACATCCACGGGGTGACCGGCCCGGACGAGTACACGACCGTCGTGAACGACAACCTGTACACGAACGTCATGGCGCGGTTCAACCTCCGGTGCTCGGTGTCCGCGGTGCGCCAGCTCGCCCGGTGGGCACCGCTCGACCACGCCCGGATGGTGGCGCGGCTCGGGCTGGACCCGGCCGAGGTCGACGAGTGGGAGCGGGTGGCCGACGCCATGGCGATCCCCTACGACGACCACCTCGGCATCAACCCGCAGGACGCCCACTTCCACGAGCGGGAGGTCTGGGACCTGCCGAACACCCCGCCGGGCAAGCGGCCGCTGCTGCTGAACTACCACCCGCTGACGATCTACCGGTTCCAGGTTCTCAAGCAGGCCGACGTCGTGCTGGCCATGTTCCTCCAGGGCGACGCCTTCACCCCGGAGCAGAAGCGCGCGAACTTCGACTACTACGACCCGATCACCACGGGTGACTCGAGCCTGTCGGCGGTGGTGCAGTCGGTGATGGCCGCCGAGGTGGGGTACCACGAGGTCGCCCTCGACTACTTCCGCGCCTCCCTGGTCGTCGACCTCGCCGACCTGCACGGCAACACGGCCGACGGCGTGCACATCGCCTCGGCGGCCGGGGTCTGGGGCGTGCTGGTGAGCGGCTTCGGCGGGATGCGCGCCCACGACGGGACCGTTCGGCTCGACCCTCGGCTCCCCGTCGGCTGGGCGGGCCTGACCTTCCCGCTCACGGTGCACGGGAACCGGGTGCGCGTCAGCGTGCGGCAGGACGACGTCACTCTGCTGCTCGAGACGGGGACCGCGCTCGCGGTCGAGGTGCGTGGCCGGCGGGTCGAGCTGCGCGAGGGGGATCCCGTGACCATCCCCCTCGGCGACCAGGGCCCGCGCATCGACGGGCGGCCCGACCCGGTCGCGCTCCGCGGCATCGTGCGGACCGACGGGACGGTGATCACGGCGTCCGTGCCGCACGCCTCCGGCCCGAACGCCTGACCCGCGGGCCGCGCGGCCCGCGGTCGGTCACCCCGA
>JAEZZV010000046.1 GCA_023418375.1 Actinomycetes bacterium
CCTAGCTACCGCCCGGCGTCGCCCGCCTGGTCGCCGCCCGACGCGCGGGCCTGGGCCTCGGCGAGCCGGGCCTGCAGCCGAGCGCGCACCTCGTCGGGGGTGTACGACTCGCGGCGGCGCTCGTCGCGCGCGATGAGCACCCCGCCCGCGGCCACGCCCGCGAAGGCGGCAACTCCGAGGACCTTCCACACCGTCCGCGCCCATGCCACGCGCCTACGCTACCCACGTGCCCGACGCCGTCCCGCTCGACCACGCGCTCGACGCCACCCGCACCGGCGACCTGTGGCTCTTCCGGGGCCGCTCGGTCGCGGACCGGGCGATCCAGCTCGCCACCAACAGCCCGGTCAACCACGTGGGCATGGCCGTCGTCATCGAGGACCTGCCGCCGCTCATGTGGCACGCCGAGCTCGGCCGCTCGATCCCGGACGCATGGACCGGCGAGCACCAGCGCGGCGTCCAGCTCCACGACCTGCGTGCCGCCGTCACCACCTGGGTGCACAAGTACGGCCAGCAGCCGTGGTTCCGGCAGCTCGACGTGCCGGTCACCGCGGAGGAGTCGCAGGAGATGGAGGACGCCGTCCTGCGCTCGATCGCCCGGCTCGACGGCACGCCCTTCCCGCGGACGGTCCGGCTGGCCGCGCGCTGGCTCTGGGGCCAGACGCCGACCGCGGAGCGCTTCGAGCGGGTGCCGGGCGTGCGACGCGTACGCGCCCTGTTCAGCGACCCGGACGCGCGGACCGAGGCCGAGGTCCAGCTCGAGCGGGCGTACTGCGCCGAGATCGTCGCGCTGACGTTCGAGGCCATGGGCCTGCTGTCGGGCGAGCGGCGCGCCAGCGGCTTCGACCCGGGTGACTTCTGGAGCGGCGGCGGCCTCGAGCTGCTCCGCGGTGCGCGGCTCGGCGCGGAGGTCGCCGTCGACGTGCCGCCCGCCGAGTCGGCGCAGGCGGCTCAGGCGAGCTGACCCGGCAGGTACGGCTCGAGCACGGCGAGGAGCAGCGCCTCGCCGTGCGCGGCGTCGGCAGCGCCGTCGTGCAGGACGGCGTAGGGCAGCCACGCCTCGGTGAGCGTCCAGAGCGCGGCGACCAGCGCGTCCAGGCGGGCGTCGTCGACCGGGAGGAGCAGGCCGTCCGCGCGCCAGCTCCGGGCGAGCGCGCCGAAGATGCCGAGCGTGCGTTCGCGGGCGGCGGCGTACGACGCCCGGAGCTCAGGGTCCTCCTGGGCGAGGGCGAGCCCGTCCCGCGCGAAGAAGAGGTACTCGCGCGTGAGGTCGGTGAGCGCGCCGAGGCGGGCGACCATCGCGCGCGGCGTGGGCAGGTCGTCGCCGGCGCCCTCCCAGAGCGCGGCCTGCTGGGCGGCGTACCGCGTCCACAGCGCGCGCACGATCGCCTGCTTGTCGGGGTACCAGTAGTAGAGGTTGCCCGGGCTGATGTGCAGGTGGGCGGCGATGTGGTTGGTCGTCACACGCCCGGTGCCGTCGCGGTTGAAGAGCTCGAGCGCGGCGTCGAGGATCCGCGCGCCGGTGCGACCGCGACCTCGGCCCCGTGCGTGAACGCCCTCCCCGGCCATGGCCTAGAGCATATGCTCTAGAGCATCGGCGGGAGCGGTCCGGGAGGGGAAGTCGTGCGCAGGCAGTGGTGGGCGGCCCTGGCCTTCATCGCACCCCCGGCGGCCGTCGCGGTCCTGGTGGCCGCGCAGAACGAGGCGGCGTCGTGGTTCGTCTTCGGCGCGTGGCTGGTCCTGGGTGCCGCGCTCGCCGTGCGGCTGGTGCGCCACCGGCGCCGCGGGGTGGCGGACGCGCTCGCGCCCGTCGGCGGGGCAGGGGAGGCCTACCAGGACATCATGCTGGGACGCCCGCCCCGCGACCCGGTGCGGCTCGGCCCGGAGGACGACGTCGTCCCGACCGTGTACGTCGACACGCCCGAGCCCGATCCGGGGGACCTCACCACCCGCTGACCCGGCCGGGGCTCAGGCCTCGTCGGCCACCAGCGCCCGCAGGCCGTCGACCACGAGGGCGTGGTCCTCCTCCTGCGACAGGCCGGAGACGGCCGCCGTCGCGACCATGCCGACGCCCCGGACGAGCACCGGGAAGCACCCGCCGTGCGCGGCGTACCGGCGCTCGTCGAACCACGGCTCGTCCTCGATGCGCTTGCCGTTCAGCCGCGGCCGCAGGCCGATGAGCAGGCTCGGCAGGCCGAAGCGCTGCACCGCGCGGGTCTTCCGGTGGATCCAGTCGTCGTTGTCGGCGCTCGTGCCGTCGGTCGCCGCGTGGAACACCGTCTGCGTGCCGCGCGTCACGTCGACGGTGACGGCGAGCCCGCGTTCCTTCGCCCAGCCGAGCAGCAGGAGCCCGAGCCGGTGGGCGTCGTCGTTGGTGAACCGCTCGAGCTGGAGCTCGTCCATCTCCGCCTCGATCGACGCGACGGCGTCGGCGATCTCGTGGCGGGTCGCCTGGGGGTCGGTCACGGCAGCCTCCTCGCTCGCGGTGATGCGCCCAGTATCGCGGCCGGGTCCCCGTGCGCGGGGGCGCGACCTGCCGAAGGGAGAGCGATGACCACGAGGAGGTCACGCGGCTCGCCGCCCGGACGGGCGACGCGACGATCGACATCGGTAGGAGTAGCCCCCAACCGACGCCTGCCCTCGCTCGTCACACTGCGCGACGATGACCACGAAGGGAGGGCGCGGGATGTCCTGGGAGGACGAGCTCGACGACCTCGCCCGGGAGCGCGGGCCGGCGCTCGTCGGGTACGCCTACCTGCTCACCGGCGACCTGCACACCGCGCAGGACCTGGTCCAGGAGGCGCTCGTGCGCACCTTCGTGCGGCGCCGTGCGGGTGGCGGCGTGGAGTCGCTCGAGTCCTACGTGCGCCGCAGCATCCTGAACGTCTACCGCGACCTCTACCGGCGCCGTCGCACCTGGGGCGGGGTGTGCTACCTCGTCGCCGAGCCCTCCTGGTACGGGCCGGCCGACGCCGCCGCGATCGCCCACCTCGACGTGCACGCGGCGCTCGCGCGCCTCTCGCCGAGGGAGCGCGCCTGCGTGGTGCTGCGCCACTACGAGGACCTGTCCATCGACGACATCGCGGCGTGGCTGGGCATCAGCCCCGGCGCGGTGAAGCGGTACCTGTCCGACGCGCGGGCCCGCCTCGGCCCCCTGCTCGCCGAGCGCGACCCGGGGGACGAGCACGGTGAGACCGCCGTCGTGAAGCAAGGGAGAGGGCGATGAGCTTCGACGAGCGCATGGCGGGTCTGGCCGCGCGCGCGGCCGACGCGCACGC
>JAEZZV010000081.1 GCA_023418375.1 Actinomycetes bacterium
CACGTACGCCGAGGAGGGCAGCGTCGACCTCGTCGACGGCGTCGGCGCGCTGCTGCGGTGGTCGGACGCCGCGACGCCGCACGAGACGGCTCCGAGCTACACGGCGGACCGGCAGCGCAAGGGCCGCCACCACAGGCCCGCCGGCGGCTGAGCGTGACGGGCCCCGCGGCGACGGGCCTCAGGACGCGTAGATCGCCTCGACCTCGGCGGCGAAGTCGCGCAGCACCGCGTCCCGCTTCACCTTCAGCGACGGCGTCAGGTAGGCGTTCTCGACGGTGAAGTCCGTGGTCAGCACCCGGAACTTGCGGATGGACTCGGCACGCGAGACGGCCTCGTTGGCACGGGCCACGGCACGGTCGAGCGCGGCCAGCACCGCGTGGCTCTTCGCCGCGGAGCGCGCATCCATCTCCGGCAGCCCGTGCGCAGCGAGCCAGCCGGGCAGCATGTCGGCGTCGAGGGTGACCAGCGCACCGATGAACGGCTTGCCGTCGCCCACGACGACGACCTGCGACACCAGAGGGTGGCCGCGCAGTCGGTCCTCGAGCAGCGCCGGGGCGACGTTCTTGCCGCCGGCCGTGACGATGATCTCCTTCTTGCGGCCGGTGATGGTGAGGTAGCCGTCGTCGTCGAGCGTGCCGAGGTCGCCCGTGCGGAACCAGCCGTCCTCGAAGGCCTCTGCCGTCGCCCCGGGGTTGTCGTGGTACCCGCGGAAGATGTGGGCGCCCTTGACCCGGATCTCGCCGTCGTCGGCGATCATGAGCGACGCACCGGGGAAGGCCGGGCCCACCGTGCCGATCTTCGTGGGCCGGTCCGGCAGGTTGACGGCCGTCGGCGCCGTGGTCTCGGTGAGGCCATAGCCCTCGAGCACTCGGACGCCGACGCCCCGGTAGAAGTGGCCGAGGCGCTCGCCGAGCGGGGCACCCCCGGAGATCGCGTACCTCGCGTGCCCGCCGAGCGCCTGGCGCACCTTGTGCAGGACGAGCCGGTCGGCGAGCGCGTGCTGGGCCTTGAGGGCGGCCGTCGGACCCGTGGGCGTGTCCAGCGCGCGCGAGTAGACGATCGCCGTCTTGGCCGCCCACCGGAAGAGCTTGAGCTTCGCGCCCGCGCCGGCCTTCTGCTCGGCGGAGTTGTAGAGCTTCTCGAACACGCGGGGCACCGAGAGGATGAAGGTCGGCCGGAAGGTCCCCAGGTCGGCCACCAGGTTGCGCGTGTCGGGGGTGTGGCCGAGGACCGCGCCCGTCGTCATGCACAGCACCTCGATGAACCGCGCGAACACGTGCGCGAGGGGCATGAAGAGCAGGGTCCGCGTCCCCGGGGCCGCGCACACGTCGTAGAGCCCGCGGGCGCCCTCCTGCGTCAGCGACGTGAAGTTGCCGTGCGTGAGCTCGGCGCCCTTGGGTCGGCCCGTGGTCCCGGACGTGTAGATGATGGTGGCCAGGTCGTCGGCCGTGGCGAGGGCGCTGCGGCGCGTGATCTCGGCGTCGTCGACGCCGGCGCCCTTCTCGACGAGCTGGCCGACGGCGCCGTCCTCCAGCACGAGCACCGCGCCGAGCCCGGGGACGCGCGCCCGGACGGACGCCGCCACGGTGGCGTGGGCGACCGTCTCGACGACCGCGAGCCGCACCTGGGCGTCGGAGAGGATCCACTCGACCTGGTCGGCCGAGGAGGTCTCGTAGATCGGCACGGGGACTGCGCCGGCCGCCCAGATGGCGAAGTCGAGCAGCGTCCACTCGTACCGGGTGCGGCTCATGATGGCCACGCGGTCGCCCGGCTCGATGCCGAACGCCACCAGGCCCTTCGCGACGGCGGCTGCCTCCTCGGTGAACGCCTGGATGCTCATGGGCGTCCAGGACGTGCCGAGCCCGCTCTTGCGCTCGACGAACGTCCCCGAGGGGTCGCGGTCGAGGCGCCCCTTGACGAGCTGGGGGATCGACGTCACGGCGTCGGGGGAGATGAGGCTGGGGTTCGTGGTCTCGCGCACGGGAGGCTCCGTCGTCGTCCGGCGGCCGGGGGGCGGCCCTGCGGGACGACCCTAGCGCCGCGCGGAGCCGGTGCGCCCGGCCCCGCGCGGGCTGCGTCAGGCCTGCTGGTCGGTGACCTCGTCGACGTGCGTCGGGTCGAGCACGCGGCGCAGGAAGGCCCGCGTGCGTTCCTCGCGTGGGTTGCCGATCACCTGGTCGGCGGGGCCCTCCTCGAGGATGACGCCCGCGTCGAGGAAGATGACGCGGTCGGCGACCTCGCGCGCGAAGGCCATCTCGTGCGTGACCACGAGCATGGTCATGCCCTCGTCGGCGAGCTCGCGCATGACCGTGAGCACCTCGCCGACGAGCTCGGGGTCCAGCGCTGACGTCGGCTCGTCGAAGAGCAGGAGCGCCGGGTCCATCGACAGCGCCCGGGCGATCGCCACGCGCTGCTGCTGGCCGCCCGAGAGCTGTGCCGGCATGGAGTCGGCGCGGTCGGCGAGCCCGACGTGCGCGAGGTTCTTGCGGGCGATCGCCTCGGCCTCGGCCTTGGACCGCTTGAGGACCTGGCGTTGCGCGAGGGTGCAGTTCTCCAGCACCGAGCGGTGCGGGAAGAGGTTGAACTGCTGGAAGACCATGCCGACGTGCGCACGGACGCGGTCGATGTCGACGTCCGGGTCGGTGACCTCGACGCCGAGCACCTCGACCGTGCCCGACGTCGGCTGCTCGAGCAGGTTGACGCACCGCAGGAGCGTCGACTTGCCCGAGCCCGAGGCGCCGATGATGCAGACGACCTCCCCCTGCGCGACCTCGAGGTCGACGCCGGTGAGCACCTCGCGGGTGCCGAACGACTTGTGCAGCCCGGCGATCCGGACCACGGGCCCGGCCGGTCCGGACGGGGCGGGCGCGGTCATACGTGTCCCTTGTAGCCGGTCTTGCGCTCGAGCCAGCGGGTGAGCGAGCTGAGCGGGATGGTGATGAGCAGGTACATCAGGCCGACCAGGACGATGGCGGTCAGGCCGCCGCCCGCCTGGCTCAGCGCGTTGCGCCCGACCTTCGTGAGCTCGAGGTCGCTGAGGGAGAGCGCGAGGCCGAAGACGAGCGACGTGTCCTTCAGGAGCAGGACGACCTCGTTGGTCAGGGGAGGGAGGACGATCCTGAAGGCCTGGGGGATGGTCACGAGGCGCAGGGTGGCGCCGGACGACATGCCGAGGGAGCGTGCGGCCTCCACCTGCCCCTTGGGCACCGCCTGGATCCCCGCACGGATCGTCTCGGCCGTGTACGCGGCCGACACGGAGCCCAGCGCGAGGGCGATCTGCAGGACGATCGACTCGAACCGGATCTCGAAGGCGGTCGGGATCGCGTAGCCGAAGGCGAAGACCACCAACAGCGCCGGGATGCCCCGGAAGAACTCGACGTAGCCGGTCGCGACGACCCGGTAGAACCGCACGCTCGAGAGCTTCATCAGGGCCAGCACCGTGCCGAGGGAGATGCTGACAGCGAAGGCGGCGAGCGTGTACTTGATCGTGTTCAGGGCTGCCCGGGGCAGCATCGGGGCGACGAACTCGACTGCCTCACGGTTGAAGAACGTCTGACCGATGCGGGCCCAGTCGGCCGAGACGGCCAGCACGACGAGGACCACCACGATGACGACGTACTGGACCCGGCGCGACAGCTGCGCGCGGCGTCGTGGGCTCATCCGCGCCCGGCCCGCCGCGAGGGCGGGCCGGGCGTCGGTGCGTGCGGACGACATCAGCCCTGGGAGGGCGCGGTGCCGATGTACGTCGTGTAGATCTCCTCGTAGGTGCCGTCGGAGGCAATCCGCTCGAGGGTCGCGTTCACGGCGTCGAGGAGCGCGGTGTTCCCGGTCTTGATGCCGAGGCCGTACTGCTCACCCGTCGGGAAGGTCGTGCCGACCTCGAAGTCGTCGCTCGCGAAGGGGCCGAGGACGGCGATGTCGTTGATGACGGCGTCGATCGTGCCGTTGCGCAGGGCCTCGATCTGCAGACCCAGGTCCTCGAACTCCACGGTGCTGAGGCCGTTGTCGGCCGCGAACGTCGCGCCGGTCGTCGCGGTCTGGACACCGACGGTGAGGCCATCGAGGTCCTCGAGCGAGGCGACGCCGGAGCCGGCGGGCACGAGCAGGCCCTGGTCGGCGTCGAAGTACGGGTCGGAGAAGTCCATCTTCGCCTCGCGCTCCTCGGTGATGGTGATGCCCGAGGCGACGACGTCGCAGTTGCCGGAGTCGAGGTCGGCGCCGGACTGGATGCCCTCGAACGGCGTGATCTTGATCTCGAGCTCGACGCCGAGGTCCGCGGCGACCTCGGCCACGATGTCCATGTCGAGCCCGACGACCTGGCCGTCCTCCTCGTACTCGAACGGCTCGTAGGGGGGGTTGGTGCAGACGGTCAGCATGCCCTCGTTGAGCAGCGAGACCTCGCCCGCGCCCTCCTCGGGCGCAGTGGTCTCGTCGCCCTCGGCCGCGGGTGCGGCGTCGTCGTTGTCGTCGGCTGTGGAGGAGCAGCCGGCGAGGAGCAGGGCGGCGGCGGCCACCGGGACCGCGAGCCGGGTCAGTGAACGCATGGGGAGGGTCCTTCCGGTCGGCCCCGTCGGGCCACGTACGAGGGAGCGTATGGCTATGCAGGAACAACCATAACTATACAGCGGTCCAGCATCCGGGACGCACGTCCCAGGTGCGTGATCTTGACAGACAGGCCATGACGGCGTGATGCCGAGCATGTGTCATCCCGATTTCGTCCGCCATCCGGGCAGCGGGCAGCCCCGCTCACCCCCACAAACAGGAGCGCGGGGGGGGCCCCCGGGGCCCCGGGGGTCCCCGGGGGGGCCGCCGCCGGTGCCGGGCCGGCGCTTTACGTGAGCGGACGTCCTCGAGCAGCGAGTCGAGACCGAGCTTGCGGATGCGGAAGTTCAGGGTGGACGGCTTCAGGCCGAGGATCGCCGCCGCGCCTCCCTCGCCGGTGATCCGCCCCCCGGTGTGCTCGAGCACCCGCGCGAGGTAGCGTCGCTCGGCCTCGGCCAGCGTCACCCAGACCTCCCCGCCTCGGGAGGTGGTCGAGGCGGCTTCGGGCGACGGCGAGGTGGCGGCGTCCGTCCGGACCGGGCGGATGAGACCGCCCTCGAGCGGCGGGATGCGCAGCCGCGGCGGCTCCGAGAGGAGGGCCGCGCGCTCGATGACGTGGGCGAGCTCGCGCACGTTGCCGGGCCAGTC
>JAEZZV010000086.1 GCA_023418375.1 Actinomycetes bacterium
CGGCCCCTGTCCGGAGGAGCGCCCATCCGGACAGGGGCCGGGTTCAGGGGTGGCCTCGTCGAGGTCACCGGTCCTGCGTGCGGTGCGGCTCAGCCGACCGAGCAGCTGACCGACGGCCACGTCCAGTTGCCGCCGTGCATCACGGTGAAGCCGAACGACGTCGTCGCGCCGGGGGCGAGGGAGCCGTTGCCCGACGGCGTCATGACCATGCGGTACTGGTCGGGCCAGGTGGGCGAGCCGTTCCAGGTGGTGCTGATCCGCTGCGGGTACTGGACGATGACGTTCGACGTCCAGCTGCTGATGGGTGCGGAGCCGGTGTTGCGGATGGTCACGGTGCCGTTGAACCGGTCGTTCCACTTCTGGCCCTCGGAGTACGTCGCCGAGCAGCTGGCGATGCCCTGGCCGGGGTCGGTCGGGTCCGTGGGGTCGGTCGGGTCCGTGGGGTCGGTCGGGTCGGTCGGGTCCGTCGGGGTGGAGATGCCGCCCGGGGTCGCCCGCACGCCGCTGCCGGAGTTCAGCTGGTTCAGGACCGAGGTGTACGCGGCCTTCTTGTTGCCGTAGCTGTCGAACAGCAGCGGGGTGCCGCTGGCGCGCCACGAGTCGGAGTCACGCACGCCCCACACGGTGATGCCGGTGCAACGAGCGACGGCCATGCACGCCTGCACGACGCCCTTGTACTGGTCCGCCTGCGAGCTGCCGGATCCCTCGATGTCCAGCTCGGTGATCTGCACGTCCACGCCGAGGTCGGCGAAGTTCTGCAGGGTGGTGTGGTAGTTCGACGGCACCGGGTTGCCCGAGTTGAAGTGGGCCTGGAAGCCGACGCAGTCGATCGGCACGCCGCGCGCCTTGAAGTCCTGCACCATCCGGTACACGGCCTGCGTCTTCGCGTGCGACCAGTTGTCGATGTTGTAGTCGTTGTAGCAGAGCTTGGCGTTCGGGTCGGCGGCGCGGGCGGCGCGGAACGCGGCCTCGATCCAGTCGTTGCCGGTGCGCTGGAGGTTCGAGTCGCGGCGCGCCCCGGAGGACCCGTCGGCGAAGGCCTCGTTGACGACGTCCCACGCGTAGATCTGGCCGCGGTAGTGCGTGGCGACCTGGGTGACGTGGTTCAGCATCGCGTTGCGCAGGGCGGTGCCGGACATGTTCTGCATCCAGCCGGGCTGCTGTGAGTGCCACGCGAGGGCGTGCCCGCGCACCTGCATGCCGTTCTGGCGGGCCCAGGACACGATCCGGTCGCCCTGGCTGTAGTCGAACCGTCCCTGGCTCGGCTCCGTGGCGTCCATCTTCATCTCGTTCTCGGCCGTGACCATGTCGAACTCGCGCGCGGCGATGGTCGAGTAGGTCGAGTCGCCGAGCCTGCTCGCCGCGATCGCGACGCCGAAGTAGCGGTTGCTCTCGGCGGCGGCCGTGTCGAGCGTCGACCCTGCTGCCACGGCGGGCAGACCGGTCGCGGCGAGCGTGAGGACGCCCGCGGCTGCGATGGCCTGGAGGGTGCGGCGTGCGGCCGGACGGCCGGACGTGCGTCGTGAACTCATCGAAGAACCCTTCTGATCGTGGCGGTGCCCGTGGACTGCCGGGCGCCGCCGGGACCTGCTCGTCCTGCGGAGCTGCGCCGACGCGCGGCGCGGTCGTGCCCCCTTTCCTGCAACGTTGGACACGCCGCGCACGCGCATGCGGCCGTGCCTCCGGGCTGGTCGCCCTGTGCCTCGCCGGGCCGGGGCGGCGCTCGCCCCTGGCCCGCGGTGTCCCCCGCTGCTCTGCCGGGTCCGCGTCGTTCTCGTGCCGGACGACTGCTCCGTGGTCCGAGTCACACCGTGTGACGGCCACACGCTGCGCCGTCCGGGACGCCTCGTCAACGGCCGGATCGGCCGCCGATAGTTTCGAGACCGGCGCCGACCGTGTCGAGTGCCCGATGGCGTGGGAGCCTTCTCAGGGCCCCGGCCTCGGCGGATGCGGGCGCGTCCGTCCGCCTCGTTACGTGGTGGAAACGCGGGCAGAACCGGACAAACGATAGTTTCGCGTCTCACTACGTGAACGCCCGGCCGGGGGCCGGCGTCTCACCGCGGGGCCCGGCGTGCCGGGGGCCCACGGCGAGACGCCGGCCTCGCGCCCGTCAGCCCGTCAGCCCGTCAGCCCGTCAGGGCACGCTGCAGCTGACGGTGGGCCAGGTCCAGTTGCCGCCGTGCTGGACGGTGAAGCCGAACGACGTGGTCGCGCCGGGGGCGAGGTAGCCGTTGCCCGAGGGCGTCATGACCATGCGGTACTGGTCGGGCCACGTGGGCGACCCGTTCCAGGTGGCGGTGATCCGCTGCGGGTACTGGAGGATCACGTTCGACGTCCAGCTGCTGATCGCCGCGCTGCCGGTGTTGCGGATGGTCACGGTGCCGTTGAACCGGTCGTTCCACTTCTGGCCCTCGGAGTACGTCGCCGAGCAGCTCCCGGTGCCCGTGCCCCCGCCGCCGCCCGTGCCGCCGCCACCACCACCGCCGCCACCGCCGCTCGTCGTGCCCAGCGTGACGTTGGACGACCCGGAGCTCTGGTAGCCCTCGGTGGCCATGATCTGGTAGTCGTGCCGGCCGAGGTTCATGCCGGCCCGGGCCCAGGCGTCGAAGTGGTTGCCCACCGTGATGGTGCCCGACGTGCGCTTCTGCTGGCGCACCGACCAGTACTGGTAGAAGGTCGCCGTGCCCTCGATCGACGGCTGGTTGACCCGCTGGGTGCGGTAGATGTCGTACGTGCCGCCGTCGCTGGTGACGGTGCCCATGAACGTGCCGGTCGGCCGGTACGTGCCCCAGGACTCGACGATGTAGTACTCGACCAGCGGACCGCGGGTCCACCCGTAGAGCGTCAGGTAGGCGTTCCCGGAGGGGTTGAACTGGGCCGTGTACTGGACCGTCCGGCGGTCGCCGGTGGCCCACCCCTTGCCCGCGACGAAGTTGCCGGTGTTCGACCACCGCGTCGAGTAGTTGCCGCCCGCCCCGAGCTCCATGGAGACCGTGCCCGGTGCGTCGGTCCAGAACGAGTAGAAGTACCCGTTGTTGGTGCCGGTCTGGTTCGAGGTGACGGCCGCGTGCGCGATGCCGTACCCGAGTGCCAGCAGCACGGTCGTGACGAGCGCCACGGCCGACCGCCGTCGCGTCCGCCCGCGCGGTGTCCCGCGCGTCGTCCCTGCCTCGCGCCGCGTCGTCGTCGGCGCCTCACGTCGGATCATGCGAACCTCCGCCTGAAGGACGTCGGCCGCGTGGCGTGCCCCCTGTCTCGGACGACCGCCCCGTGGTCCGAGTCACACCGTGTGACGCGGGCCAGCGTCGGACGGGCTCGGGTCGGGGTCAACCGCGGAGCGGGGTACCGATAGTTTCGGGATCGGGAGGGGCGCCCGGGAGGCCCGACCTTGACGGTCCCGGATGGGAGCCGTCCCAGGGGTCGTGACCTCGACCGCTCCCGGCGGCGCCAGGAGCCCCCGCGCGGGTGGCGCGGGTCGTGAGCGGGCGGGCGCCGATAGTTGCGTGGATCGGATGCTGAGACAGCCCCTGCGGGAGGTCGTCTCATGTGCGCGGCGCGTCGCGGCGCACGACGCGGTCCCGCCGCCTGGCGGGACCGCATCACGCCTCTCAGCCGAACCTCTCGCAGGATTCGATCGGTCGCCTCGGCGGGCGTCGTCGTCGTAGTCCCGGCGTCGTCATCCAACCGGGTCGCGACCGACGGCGTCAACGCGTCGTGACGCGCACGCGGTACTGTCTGGCGTGCCCATGGACCGGGTGCCGCCGGGCTCCCAGACCTCCCTCCGTGAGGCGAACCGTGCCCGCATCATCGACGCGGTGCAGCAGCGCGGCGCGATCACCCAGGTCGAGCTCGTCGGGGTCACCGGCCTGTCGGCCGCGACGATCTCCAACATCGTCAAGGAGCTGACGGCCGCCGGCGTCCTGAACACGGCGCCCACCTCGCGCAGCGGCCGTCGCGCGCAGATGGTGAGCCTGGCCCGCAACCTCGGGCTCGTCGCCGGCGTGCACTTCGCCGAGCGCTCGCTGCGCGCGGTCCTGGCGGACGTCACGCAGCGCGTCGTCGCCGAGCAGCGCCTGCCGCTGCCGCCCGACCACCGCGCCGACAGCGGCCTGGACCGGGTCGCCCTGCTCATCGAGGAGATGGTCGACTCCCTCGGCGCCTCGATGACCGAGGTGCTCGCCGTCGGCGTCGGCATCCCCGCGCCCGTGGACGCCACGAGCGGCATGGTCTCCGCGTCCGGCGTCCTGCGCGGGTGGGACTGGGTGCCGGTGCCGCAGGTGCTGGGGGAGCGGCTCGGCGTGCCGGTGCGGGTGGAGAACGACGCGAACCTGGGCGCCCTCGCCGAGCACCGGATCGGTGCGGCGATCGGCACGCGCAACCTCGTCTACCTGCGCGCCTCCTACGGGCTCGGCCTCGGGCTGATCGTCGACGGGCGCCTCGTGCACGGCCGCAGCGGCACCGCGGGCGAGCTCGGTCACGTGGTCGTGGACCCCGACGGTGCCCCCTGCCGCTGCGGCAAGCGGGGCTGCCTGGAGACGACGGCCGGCGCGGGCGCTCTCCTGACCGCGCTCCAGGCCGAGCACGGCCACCTGGCCCTGCGCGACGTCGTCACGCAGGCGCTCGAGGGCGACGCGGCCCTGGGCGTGGCGCTCGCCGACCTCGGCCGCGTCCTCGGACGGCACCTCGCGCTCGTCACGACGCTGCTCGACCCGGAGATGGTGGTCGTCGGCGGCGAGCTCGCCCGGGCCGGCGACCTGCTGCTGGCGCCCCTGCGCGAGGCGCTCGACGCCGCCGCCCTGCACGGGACGGCCGGCCCGGTGC
>JAEZZV010000168.1 GCA_023418375.1 Actinomycetes bacterium
CCCGGGCGTCGTGCGCGGCCACCGCCGTCTCGAGCCGCTCGCGGAGCAGGGCGGCGCAGCGGCGGTCGTCATCGTCGGTCACGCGGGCGCCGGGCAGGGCGGCCAGCACCGCGCGCGCCGCGTCCGCGCGTTCCGCCAGGCCGTCCGGGCTGAGGTCCGGCAGCCGGTCGTCGCCGGGCCGCACGCCGAGCCCCGTCGCCACCACGGGGTCGAGGTCGGCGAGCGTGTCGACCCAGGCGTCCGCCAGTGCGCGGACGGTGGGGGCGTCGGGTGCGGGGTCGGGGTGCGTGGTGCTCATCCCGGCACCGTAGCCCCGCGTGCGGCCCCGGATCCCGAACCGCACGTGCACCACGGGACCATGGGCCCGCCGATCGGGCCCGGCCCCCTCCGGAGAATGAGGAGTCCTGGGCTGCGCCGCCGGAGTGACGGTGGGCTGCCCCGTGCTCGACGACGAGAGGCGCCGCCCCGATGGGTTCCTTCCCGCACCTGCTCGCCCCGGGCATGTTCGGCCCACTGGAGCTGCCGAACCGCATCGTGATGCCGCCGATGCGCGTGCGCCTCGCCCATGCGGACGGCACGCCGAGCTCACGCGACCGCGCGTTCTACGCCGCCCGCGCCCGCGGCGGCGCCGGCCTGGTCTTCGTCGGGGGCATGCTCGTCTCGACCGACCACGAGGTGCCGAGCCGGAACGCCACGCGGGTGGACGACGACTCGTTCGTCCCGCACCTGCGCTACCTCACGGACGGCGTGCACGACGCCGGCGGGCGCATCGGCGCCCAGCTCACCGTGGGCGCGGGCCGGGTCGGCGGCCCGGAGCCGGGGCGCGAGGCTCCGGTCTCGGCGTCGGACAACTCCTGGACCGCGAGCCCCGTGGAGACGTGCCGGGCGCTGCTGGCCGACGAGGTCCGCGCCCTCGTCAAGCGGTTCGGCGAGGCCGCCGCGCGCGCCGCGGCGGCGGGCTTCGACGCCATCGACGTCTACGCGCGCGGCGGGCACCTGGTCGACCAGTTCCTCACGCCGGTGTGGAACCGCCGCACCGACGCCTACGGCGGCAGCCTCGAGAACCGCGCCCGGTTCGCCGTCGAGCTGATCCGTGCCGCGAAGGAGGCCGCGCCCGGGCTTCCCGTGAGCGTGCGGCTGAGCCTCACCCACCACGTGCCGGGTGGCCGCGAGCTGTCGGAGTCGATCGAGGTCGCGCGCCTGCTGGTGGCCGCCGGCGCGGACGTCATCATGACCGACGACGGCGCCGCGGAGGCCATGCACTGGTCCGTCCCGCCGATGTACTTCAGCCCCGCACCGTCGCTCGGCGACGCGGCCGCGCTGCGTGCCGCCATCGGGGCGCCCGTCATGGCGACCGGCTCGCTGGGCCCCGAGATCGCCGAGAAGGCGCTCGCCGACGGTGAGATCGACTTCGCGGGGATGGGGCGCTCGCTCGTCGCCGACCCGGAGCTGCCGCGCAAGCTGGCGGCGGACGCGCTCGGCTCGGTGCGCCCGTGCGCTCGCTGCAACGTGTGCCTCGGCCACGTGCAGGGCGGGATGCCCGTCCTCTGCGCGATGAACCCGCAGGCGGGTCAGGAGACGCTGCGCGCCGTAGCGCCGGCGCCGCGGGGCAAGCGCGTCGTCGTCGTCGGGGGCGGGCCGGCGGGGCTCGAGGCGGCGCGCGTCGCCGCGTTGCGCGGGCACTCCGTCCACCTGTACGAGCGGTCGGAGCACCTCGGGGGCCTGCTGCGGCGGGCCGCCGAGCCGGACTTCAAGGCGGAGGCGCGCGCGGCGGTCGACTGGTGGGCCGGCGAGCTGCGGTCCCTGGGCGTCACGGTGCACCTGGACCGGGAGGTCAACCCGGGCTCGTCGGTGCTGCGGGACGCCGACGAGGTGGTCCTGGCCACCGGCGGTCAGCCCGTGCGCCCGCGCGGCGTGTCCGGCCTGGACCGCCCGAACGTCGTCGACGTCCTGCGGATGGACGTCGACATGGACGTCGCCGGACCGCGCGTCGTCGTCGCCGGGGGCGGCTCGTCGGGCGCCGATGCGGCGCTGCACCTGGCGACCAAGGGGTACGACGTCACCGTGCTGGAGGCGGGGAACGAGATCGGGAGCGACATCTTCGAGGTCAACCGGACCGCGCTGCTGCACGGCCTCGTCGAGGCGGGCGTCGGTGTGCTGACCGGCTGGCGCCTGGTTTCGGTCGAGGACGGCGCCGTGCTCGCCCAGGGGCCCGACGGCCCGGTCCGGCTGCCGGCGGACACCGTGGTGACCGCGTTCGGCACCCGGCCGGACACCGCGCTGTCCGGTGCGGCCTTCCGCGAGGACCCCCGGGTCCACGTGGTCGGCGACTGCGTCGAGCCGGGCGACGTCGGTGACGCCGTGCACAGCGGGTTCGAGGCGGCCGTCGCGCTCTGACGCGGAGCGACCGCCAGGCGGAAGGTGCCGTCTCGCAGGGCGGGCGTCGCACTATGCTCGCCGCGTCATCGACCTACCCCGTGACCCCAAGGACGGCGTCCCGTGACCGCTGCAGCGACCCCCGCACCTGCCCCCCGTGGCACCGAGCCCCTCGGGGTGGACGTGCCGGCGACGGTCCCGACGCACTGGTACAACCTCAACGCCGACCTGCCCGAGCCGGTCCCGCCGCACCTGCACCCGGGCACGCGGGAGCCGCTCGGTCCGGAGGACCTCGCGCCCCTGTTCTCGATGGCGCTCATCGCGCAGGAGGTCTCGACCGAGCGGTATGTCGAGATCCCGCAGACCGTCCGCGAGATCTACGCGCAGTGGCGGCCGTCGCCCCTGGTCCGCGCCCACCGGCTCGAGCGGGCGATCGGCACCACGGCGCGCATCTACTACAAGTACGAGGGCGTGAGCCCGACGGGCTCCCACAAGCCGAACACGGCGGTGCCCCAGGCGTACTACAACGCGATCGAGGGCATCACCAAGCTCACCACCGAGACCGGCGCGGGCCAGTGGGGCGCCTCGCTCGCGATGGCGTGCGCGCTCGTCGGCATCACCTGCGAGGTGTGGCAGGTCCGCGCGTCGTACGACGCCAAGCCGTACCGCCGCTACCAGATGGAGGCGTACGGCAGCGTCTGCCACCCGTCGCCGTCGGACCTCACCGAGGCGGGCCGGGCGATGCTCGCCAAGGACCCGGAGACCACCGGTTCCCTGGGCATGGCGATCAGCGAGGCCGTCGAGGTCGCGGCGCAGGACCCGAACGCGCACTACTCGCTCGGCTCCGTGCTCAACCACGTCATGCTGCACCAGAGCGTCATCGGCCAGGAGGTGCTCGCGCAGCTCAAGGCCGCGGGCGAGGAGCAGGCGGACGTCGTCTTCGGCTGCGCGGGCGGAGGCTCGAACCTGGGTGGGCTCTCGTTCCCGCTCATCGGGCAGAACCTGCGCGAGGGCACGACGACGCGCGTCGTCGCCTGCGAGCCGGCCGCGTGCCCGTCGCTCACCCAGGGCGAGTACCGCTACGACTTCGGCGACGTCGCGGGCCTGACCCCGCTCCTCAAGATGCACACGCTCGGTCACGACTTCGTGCCGTCGCCCATCCACGCAGGCGGCCTGCGCTACCACGGCATGTCGCCGATGGTGTCGCACGCGGTCGAGCTCGGGCTGATGAGCGCCATCGCCATCGAGCAGGACGACACGTTCGCGGCCGGCCTGGAGTTCGCGCGGGCCGAGGGCATCGTCCCGGCGCCCGAGTCGACGCACGCCATCGCCGCGGCCTTGGACTACGTGCGGACGCAGGCGAAGGACGGCGAGGTCGTCGTCATCGGTGTCTCCGGCAACGGCGTCCTGGACCTGGTCGCGTACGAGGCCTACCTCTGACGGTTCGCGAGCGTGGCGTCGTGACCGCCGTCCCGGGAGACGGGCGCTGACCTGCCGTAGCGTGGCGGGCATGGCTCTTCGCGTCCTGTTCCTCGGTGGTCCCGGCATCATCAGCTCCGCGTGCGCGGCGCTCGCGGTCGAGCGCGGCGTCGCGCTGACCGTCGTCAACCGCGGCGTGTCCGACGTGCGCCCGCTGCCCGACGGCGCCGAGGTGCTGCACGCGGATGTCCGCGACGCGGAGTCGCTGCGCGGCGTGCTGGGCGACCGGGAGTTCGACGCGGTCGTCGACTGGGTCGCGTACACGCCGGACCAGGTCGCGGCGGACGTGGCGTTCTTCGCGGGCCGCACGGGGCAGTACGTGTTCATCAGCTCGGCGTCGGCGTACCAGACCCCGCCCGAGCGGCTCCCGGTCACGGAGTCCACGCCGCTGCGCAACCCGCACTGGGAGTACTCGCGCAACAAGATCGCGTGCGAGGACGTGCTGGTCCGCGCGTACCGGGAGGACGGCTTCCCGATGACGATCGTGCGGCCCTCGCACACGTACGACCGCGCGTCGGTCCCCCTCGACGGGGGCTGGACGGCCGTCGAGCGCATGCGGCAGGGCAAGGAGGTCGTGGTGCACGGCGACGGCACGTCGCTGTGGACCCTCACGCACCACGAGGACTTCGCCCGCGGCTTCGTGCCGCTGCTCGGGAACCCGCGCACGCTGGGCGAGGCGATCCACATCACCGGCGACGACGTCCTCACCTGGGACCAGGTCGTGCGTGCGCTGGCGAGCGCCGCGGGGGTGGAGCCGCGCATCGTGCACGTGCCGTCGGAGGCGATCGCCGCCGCCGACCCCGGCTGGGGCGCCGGGCTGCTCGGCGACAAGGCCCACTCGATGGTCTTCGACACCACCAAGCTGCGACGGGTGGTCCCGGAGTTCACCACGACCATCCGCTTCGAGGAGGGCGCCCGCCAGATCGTGGCGTGGCACGACGCCGACCCGGCGCGCCGGGTGGTCGACGCGCGGCTGGACGCGGTCATGGACGACCTGGTCGCCCGCTTCCGCGTCGGCTGAGCGGCGGGCCGCTCGAGGCTCGGAGACTTCGCGTCGCTCTGTGACGCGAAGTCCCCGACCCCACGACACCAGCCGGACGGTGCGCACCGGTGATGTGCGGGCGCCGCCAACGGGTGGCGGAATAGACGGTGCAGGCCTTGTGTTCTGTCGGCAGATGGTTGAAGATTGAACAACCACGGGACAGCGGGAGCACTCATGATGCAGTTCGGCGTCTTCACGGTCAGCGACATCACGCGCGACCCGACCACGGGGCGCATCCCCACGGAGCACGAGCGCATCCGCGCAATCGTCGAGATCGCCAAGAAGGTCGAGGAGGTCGGGCTCGACGTCTTCGCGCTGGGGGAGCACCACAACCCGCCGTTCTTCTCGTCCTCGCCGACGACGACGCTCGCCTACATCGCCGCGCAGACGCAGCGCATCATCCTGTCCACGGCCACGACGCTCATCACCACGAACGACCCGGTGAAGATCGCCGAGGACTACGCGATGCTCCAGCACCTCGCCGACGGCCGGAACGACCTCATGCTCGGCCGCGGCAACACCGGCCCGGTCTACCCGTGGTTCGGGCAGGACATCCGTAACGGCCTCGGGCTCGCGATCGAGAACTACGCGCTGCTGCACCGGCTGTGGCGCGAGGACGTCGTCGACTGGGCGGGCAAGTTCCGCACGCCGCTGCAGTCGTTCACCTCGACCCCGCGCCCGCTCGACGGCGTCCCGCCCTTCGTGTGGCACGGCTCGATCCGCACCCCGCAGATCGCCGAGCAGGCCGCCTTCTACGGCGACGGGTTCTTCCACAACAACATCTTCTGGAACATCGAGCACACCCAGGCGATGGTCCGGCTGTACCGCGAGCGGTTCGAGCACTACGGCCACGGCAGCGCCGACCAGGCGATCGTCGGCCTCGGCGGGCAGGTGTTCATGCGCCCGAACAGCCAGGACGCGGTGCGCGAGTTCCGGCCCTACTTCGACGTCGCCCCCGTCTACGGCCACGGCCCGTCGCTGGAGGAGTTCACCGAGCTCACGCCCCTGACGGTCGGCAGCCCGCAGCAGGTCATCGACCGGTACGCCGGCATGCGCGACGCCGTGGGCGACTACCAGCGCCAGCTCTTCCTCATCGACCACGCGGGCCTGCCGCTGGAGACGGTGCTCGAGCAGATCGAGATCCTGGGCACCGAGGTCGTCCCCGTGCTGCGCCGCGAGCTCGCGGTCGGCCGTCCGGAGCACGTGCCCGACGCCCCGACGCACGCCTCGCTCGTCGCGGCGGCCGGCGGCCCGCAGGACTCCACGGTCTACGCGGACGCCGACGGCGTCACCGGCCGCTCCCCGAAGGTCGAGGCCAACGCATGACGGCCGGGCGCGAGCTGACGATCGCCGTCGTCAGCGCCGGGGTCAGCGAGCCGTCGTCGACGCGACTGCTCGCCGACCGGCTCGGCGCGGCCGCTGTCGGTGCGCTCGCCGCCCGGGGGGTCGCGGCGCGGGTGGCCGTCGTCGACGTGCGGCTGCTCGCCCAGGACCTGACGACCATGCTGCTCACCGGCGTCGCGTCGCCCGCGCTGAGCGAGGCGCTGCGCACGGTCACTCACGCCGACGGCGTGGTCGCCGTGTCGCCGATCTACTCCGGCTCGTACAACGGCCTGTTCAAGACGTTCTTCGACGTCGTCGAGAAGGACGCGCTCGCGGACATGCCCGTGCTCCTGGGCGCGACGGCGGGCACAGCGCGGCACTCGCTCGCGATCGAGCACGCGCTGCGGCCGCTGTTCGCCTACCTCGGCGCCGTCGTCGCGCCGACGGGCGTCTTCGCCGCGACCGACGACTTCGGCCACAGCGACGGCGTCCGCCCGGACGACGACGTCGCTCCCCTGGCGGACCGCGTCACGCAGGGCGCGGCCGAGCTCGCGCGGCTGGTCGTGGCGAGCGAGCGCCGGCCTCCCGTGGACCCCTTCGCGCTGACGGAGAGCTTCGAGGACCTGCTGCGCGGTCAGTGAGCACCGGCGTCCGCGAGGAGGACTACGGTGCTGGTCCATGACCTACGCGTACGCCCCCGTCGGCCCCGTCAGCCCGTGCAGCCGGACCGTCGCCGCCCTGCTCGCCTTCTTCCTGGGCGTGCTGGGCGTGCACCGCTTCTACGTGGGCAAGGTCGGGACGGGCATCCTGCAGATCCTCACCGCCGGCGGCCTCGGGCTGTGGACGCTGATCGACTTCATCGTCATCCTCGTCGGCGGCTTCCGGGACAAGAACGGCCTGCTGCTCACCCGCTGGTGACCGCGCGCTGAGTGATCGCGCGCCTGCACCGCTGAGCGCGCCTGCGCCCTGCACCCCGGGGGAGGCGTCGGGGCCTCAGTCGGCGGCGTCGGCGAGGCTGAGCCAGCGGTCCTCGAGCTCGGCGACCTCCGCTGTCAGCGCGTCGAGCCTGCCGTGCAGCTCGGAGAGCCCGACGTGGTCGGTCGGGTCGTGCTCGGCCATGGCCGTCTCGAGCTTGGCCGCGTCCGACGTGAGCTTCGACAGGCGCCGCTCGACCGCGGCCAGCTCCTTGCGCGCCGCGCGCTGCTCGGCCGCCGACCGGTCGGTGCCGGCCGCATCGGTCGCGCCGGGGGCGGCGCCCCCGGTCGGCGCCGTGGTGACGGACCCGCGCGTCGTGCTCGCCGGCCCGCGCCGGGCCAGCAGCCGCAGGTACTCGTCGACGCCTCCAGGCACGTGGCGCAGGTGGCCGTCGAGCACCGCGAACTGCTGGTCGGTGACGCGTTCGAGCAGGTACCTGTCGTGCGAGACCACCAGGAGCGTGCCCGGCCACGTGTCGAGAAGGTCCTCGATCGCGGCGAGCATGTCGGTGTCCATGTCGTTCGTCGGCTCGTCGAGCACGAGCACGTTCGGCTCGTCGAGCAGGGTGAGGAGCAGCTGCAGGCGCCGGCGCTGGCCGCCCGACAGGTCGCGCACGGGCGTCGCGAGCTGGGCGTTCGTGAACCCGAGCCGCTCGAGCAGCTGGCCCGGTGTCAGGTCGCGCGCCGAGCTCCCCGAGCCCGTGGCGTAGGTGGTCCGGTAGCGCGCGACGACGTCGCTCACGCGCTCGTCCGCGACGTCGGCGAGCTCGGCCAGGTCCTGGGTGAGCGCCGCGACCCGCACCGTGGTGCCGCGCTTGACCCGGCCGGTCGTGGGGGTGACCTCGCCGGTGACGAGGCCCAGCAGGGTGGACTTGCCGGCGCCGTTCGTGCCGAGGATGCCGGTCCGCTCGCCCGGCCCGATGAGCCAGGTGACGTCCCGGAGCACGGGCCTGGTCTCGTCGGCGGGCACATCCGCCGGGGCCGCGTAGCTCACCGACACGTCGACGATGTCGATGACGTCCTTGCCGAGGCGCGCCGTGGCGAGGCGCGCGAGCTCGGTGGGGTTGCGCAGCGGCGGCACGTCGGCGATGAGCGCGTTGGCGGCGTCGATCCGGAACTTCGGCTTGGACGTGCGCGCGGGCGCGCCGCGGCGCAGCCACGCGAGCTCCTTGCGCATGAGGTTCTGCCGTCGCGCCTCGGTGGCCGCCGCCATCCGGTCGCGCTCGACCCGCTGCAGCACGTAGGCCGCGTACCCGCCCTCGAACGGCTCGACGACGCCGTCGTGCACCTCCCAGGTGGCCGTGCAGACCTCGTCGAGGAACCACCTGTCGTGGGTCACCACGAGCAGACCGCCGGCGTTCGGCGCCCAGCGGGCCTTGAGGTGGGCCGCGAGCCAGGTGATCGCCTGGACGTCGAGGTGGTTGGTCGGCTCGTCGAGGAAGAGCACGTCGTGGTCGCCCGCGAGGAGCGCCGCCAGTGCGACGCGGCGCCGCTCCCCGCCCGACAGGTTCCCGACCTGCCCGTCCCACGGCAGGTCGGCGACGAGCCCGGCCAGGACGTCGCGTACCTTCGCGTCGCCTGCCCACTCGTGCTCGGGCCGGTCGCCGACGACGGCGGCGCCCACCGTGAGCGCCGGGTCCAGCACGTCCCCCTGGTCGAGCACGCCCAGCCGGACACCGCCGCGCACCGTGACGCGCCCGGCGTCGGGGGTCAGGCGACCGGCCAGCATCCGCAGCAGCGAGGACTTGCCGTCACCGTTGCGCCCGACGACGCCGATCCGGTCGCCCTCGGACAGGCCGACGGTCACCGACTCGAAGACGAGGGTCGTCGGGTACTCCAGGCGGAGCGACTCGCCGCCGAGCAGATGGGCCACGCTCAGAAGGGTAGGTGCCGCGGCGCCCTCGGCCGACGCGGGCGGCCGTGGCCGGACGGTCGTAGAGTTGCCGCCCGTGACCGACCCGACCCCCGACGCCGGCCCGGCGGGCCCGTCCCTCGGGCGCCTGGTCCTGGTGGGCCTGGCCGGCGGGCTGCTCTCGGGGACGTTCGGCGTGGGCGGCGGGATCGTCATGGTCCCGCTCCTGCTCCTGGTCGCGCGGCTGGAGGATCGGCGGGCCGCGGCGACGTCGCTCGCCGCGATCGTGCCCGCCTCGCTGGCCGGCGTGGTGACGTACGCGGTCCGCGGGGACGTGGCGGTCGACGTCGCGATCCTCGTCGCCGCCGGCGCGATGGCGGGGTCGACGATCGGCACCCGCATCCTGCGGCGGGTCCGTGTCGACGTGTTCCGTTGGCTGCTGGCAGCGCTGCTCGTCGCGGCGGCGGTGCAGCTGTTCGTCACCCTGCCCTCCCGCGACGGCACGATCGACCTGACCTGGGCCCTGGCGCCCGCGCTGCTCGCACTCGGGCTCGTCACGGGGGTGTTGTCCGGCCTCTTCGGCATCGGCGGCGGCATCGTCATCGTCCCGGTGCTCATCGCCGTGTTCGGCGTGAGCGACCTCGTCGCGAAGGGCACCTCGCTGCTCGTCATCATCCCGACGGCGATCACGGGCACGGTGGCGAACGCCCGCTCGGGCATGGTGGACGTGCGCACCGGGCTCGCCGTCGGCCTCGCGGCGGCGGCGGCGTCGGCTGTGGGCGCGAGCCTGGCCGGCCTGCTGAGCCCGCGGCTGTCCAGCGTGCTCTTCGGTGCTCTGCTCCTGGTCTTCGCCGGCCAGATGGTGCAGCGCGCCCTGCGCGGGCGGCGCCGCTGAGCGGTCGATGCCGTCCGCCGGGTGCGCTGGGTCAGCCGGCCTGGAAGACGGCGAACGTCGCGCCGGCCGGGTCGCGCAGGACCGCGTACCCCGACGCGCCGTCCCGCTGCGGCCCGGCGACGACGGCGCCGCCCGCTGCGGTCGCTGCGCTCACTGCGGCGTCGAGGTCGGCCACGGCGAAGTAGGGGATCCACACCGGCGGGAGGCCCGCGTTCTCGCCCCGCGCGTAGCAGATGCCCGCCGCGGCCTCGCCGTCCGCGCTCGCCATCGTCCAGTCGTCGTAGCCGTCCATGGGCGCGGCCTCCGCGGTCCAGCCGACGACGCCGGCGTAGAAGTCGCGGATCGGTGCCGCGTCGGGGACCGACAGGTCGAGCCAGGCCATCGTGCCGAGCGTCGGGCCGTGGTGGTGGTCGTGGTCGTGCCCGTCGTGGTCGTGCCCGTCGTGGCTGTGGCCGTCGTGGTGGTGGTCGTGCGCGGTCATGGCTGCTCCAGGGCTCGGGCGGTGTCGGCCGGGGCACCAGCATGGTCCGCGGGCGCGCCCACGGCCAGCCTGGGCGCGCTGTGCGGGGGTCTCTGGGGTCTCGACGCGCGGCGCGGGGCACAGGCATCATCAGCACTGGACCGGTGCGCGTCGGTGAAAATGGGGGTGGGGCGATGCTCTCGACCCGGACGGGCGCTCGCGGGGCGCTGACCGCCGTCGCGGTCCTGCTCGGCGTGGCGGGCTGCACCGGCGACACCGGCGCGGAGGCCGACGGTGACGCCGTCTCTACCGAGGCGTCGGACGCCGCGGCGACGGGGGAGTCGGCCCTCGACGACGCCGAGCTCGGAGGCGGGGAGCTCCCGGGCGCAGACGGCGCGTCGACGTGTGCCGCGGACGCGGAGGCCGCCACCCCGGCGGAGGCCGCCGCGAGCTTCCCGGACAACCCCGGCACCGTCTGGACGGTCGAGGACGTCGAGGCCGCCGACGGTCAGGCGTGGGTGCACGCGGTGCCGGACTCGGACGCCGTGGGCTACCCCGCGTTCCGCTTCGTCTACGCCTGTGCCGCCGACGGCCCGGAGCTGCTCGGCGTCTACGCGTCGGAGTCGGCCGGCTGGGTGCTCCTGTTCACCACCGACGCGGCGGGTGCGGACGCGCTCGAGCCGTCGGTGGACTGACGGGAGTCGGGCGATGGCGACGGCGTGGATCGGTGGGCCCGACGAGGCCGAACCGGAGGTGCGGGCGCTGTTCGACGCGGACCGCGAGACCCTCGGGTTCGTCCGGGGGTACACCCAGGTGTTCGCCCACCGTCCCGCCGTCTACGCCGCGTGGGCGCAGCTCAACGGCGCGGTCAAGGCGTCGATGGACCTGCGGACCTACGAGCTCGCCACGGTGGCGGCGGCCCGCCGGCTCCGGTCGAGCTACTGCTGCCTGGCGCACGGGCAGGTGATGGTGCGCCGCGGGATGCTCGACGCGGAGGGGCTGCGCTGCGCCGTCCTCGACCAGCCCACCGATCAGCTCTCCGAGCGGGACCGTGCGGTCATGGCGCTGGCGGACGCGGTGGCGGCGGGAGCGGCCGACATGACCGAGGAGCACCTGGCGCCCCTGCGGGCGCACGGCATGGCCGACGACGAGATCCTCTCGGTCGTCCTGGCCGCCGCGGCGCGCTGCTTCTTCAGCACGGTGCTCGACGCGGTCGGCGCGCAGCCCGACCGGGACTTCCTCGAGCTCCCCGAGCAGCTGCGCGCGGCGCTCGTCGTCGGGCGGCCGATCGCCGGGGAGGAGCCCACGGGCCAGGTCAGCCCGCCGGCTGCACGTCCGTGAGGTCGTAGCACTCCTCGTCGTCGATCGCGTCCGGCTCCGGGTCGAAGACGACGTGCGTCGGGATCCCGTCGGCGTCGAACACCGCCTCCCGCACGTCGTCCGGCGCGTCGGCGATCCGCCCGAGCAGCTCGGAGACGGTCGGCACGTCCTCGCCGGCCGTCGGCACCCAGGACAGCGTGTCGGTCGCCGTCTCGTCGACGGGCTCGACGGCCGTGACGGCGCCGTCGACGACCGTCACGCGGAACTCGCCGTGGAGGGCGCGCTCCCCGCACGAGGACGTGAGCGTGTACTCGTACGACGACAGCCCCCACGCGGTCCAGGCCGCGTAGGCGTCGTCGGCGAGCTCACCGACGTCACGGCCCCCCGCGCATCCGGCGGTCAGCAGCACGACCAGGGCCCCCAGCACGGCGACGGTACGAGTCATGCCCCGATCATGTCGTCAGCGGCCTCCAGCCATCACGACAGCGGCGCCCGGAACGCCGCCTCGGGTAACCGGGGAACCAGTGCCGCGCTCAGCGCTTCTTCGGCGGCCGCGCCGGACCCTCGGCACCGCGCGAGCTGGCCCAGATGTCGATCCCGGCGTCCACGGCGTGCTGGTCGATCGTCGCCAGCTCGTCGTCGGAGAACTCCAGGTTGGCCAGCGCGCCGAGGTTCTGCTCGAGCTGCTCGAGGTTGCGCGCGCCCATGACCAGCGACGTCACCCGGGTGTCGCGCAGCGCCCACGCGAGCGCCATCTGCGCCAGGCTCTGCCCCCGGTCGTGCGCCATCGCGTCCAGCGCGCGGACGTGGGTGAGCGCCTGCTCGGTGAGCAGGGTCGGCGGGAGGGAGGAGCTGCGTGCGGCCCGCGAGTCGTCCGGGACGCCGTTCAGGTACTTCGTGGTGAGCATGCCCTGCGCGAGCGGCGAGAACGCGATGACGCCGACGCCGAGCTCCGCGACCGTGTCGAGCAGCCCCTCGGTCTCGATCCACCGGTTGAGCATCGAGTACGACGGCTGGTGGATGAGCAGCGGGGTGCCGAGGTCGGCGAGGATCGCCGCGGCCCGGCGGGTGTCGGCGGGGGAGTAGCTGGAGATGCCCGCGTACAGGGCGCGACCCGAGCGCACCGCCGTGTCGAGCGCGCCCATCGTCTCCTCGAGCGGGGTCGTCGGGTCGAAGCGGTGGCTGTAGAAGATGTCGACGTAGTCCAGGCCCATCCGCGCGAGCGACTGGTCGAGGCTCGCGAGCAGGTACTTGCGCGAGCCGCCGCCCTGGCCGTAGGGGCCCGGCCACATGTCGTACCCGGCCTTGGTGGAGATGACGAGCTCGTCCCGGTACGGCGCAAGGTCCTCCCGCAGGATGCGGCCGAAGTTCCGCTCGGCCGCGCCGTAGGGCGGGCCGTAGTTGTTGGCAAGGTCGATGTGCGTGATGCCGGCGTCGAAGGCCCGGCGGACCACCGCGCGCTGGGTCTCCAGCGGCGACCGGTCGCCGAAGTTCTGCCACAGGCCGAGCGAGAGCAGCGGCAGGTCAAGCCCGCTGCGACCGGTGCGGCGGTACGTCATGGCGTCGTAGCGGGCGTCGTCGGCGAGGTACGTCATGGCGCAACTCTGCCACCTGGGGGGGCAGCCCTCCGCGACGGTGACGGACCGTCGTTCGTGCTGCGGACCGGACCAGGCCGTGCTTGTCTGCGGGCCATGGGTACCGGGCTGCGCGTCGAGCGCCATGGCACGGCCGTCCGGCTGCTGGCACCCGAGTACGCGGTCGAGGTCCGGGCCGACCCGCCCCGTGCGATCCTCGCGGACCGGGACGGGCGCCTCTGGTCGCACCTGCTCCTGCTGGCCTCGCTGGACCGGACCGACGTGCGGGACGAGTCCTGGGCGATCGGCCCGCCCGAGGTCTCGGAGCCGGACGCGGACGGGACCGTCGTCGTGCGCGTGCCCGCCCGGACCCGGGCGTGGGAGTCCAAGGAGGTCCGGCTGCACTGCACCGACGAGGAGGTGTCGGTCACCGCGACCGTCACCGGGTCCGGGACGCTCGCGGGCGCGGTGGTCCTCGGCGGCCACGCGCTGCTCGGGTCGGGGGCCGGCGGGGAGTTCTGGTCCTCCGCGGAGTTCCGCTCGGTGTTCTCGCCCGCGCCCAGCGAGCCGGTCCAGGTGACCCGCCCCGCGTCGTCGTCGGTCAGCCTCGGGGTGGTGGGTGACGGGTGGCCGGGCCGCCTGCACGGCGTGCTCTCGCCGCCGCCGCTGTACCTCGCGTTCGGGCGGGAGCCGCCGCCGCAGGACCCGACGGCGGTGCCCGACGGCGCGTGGCTGGGCTTCGGGGTCCGCGCCGGGCCCGCGGAGGCGACGTTCACGCAGGTCCGGTATCGGGCGCTCGACGGCGGGTTCCGCATCGAGCTCGACTACGACGGACACACCCGGGTGGCGGGGGAGTTCACGACGCCCAAGCTCGTGCTGCGCCGGGTCCTCGCGCCGCACGCGGGGATCGGGCTGCACCGGGCAGCCCTCGTCCGCCGAGGGCTGGCCCAGGACCGCCCGACGCACCCGGCCGCGTCCTGGTGGCGGGAGCCGATGGTGTGCGGCTGGTGCGCGCAGGCGGCGCTGGCCCCGGTGCCCGGCGCGACGCCGCGC
>JAEZZV010000253.1 GCA_023418375.1 Actinomycetes bacterium
GCCGGGCCTCGAGCACCGTGCCGTCCCGCCCCGCCGCGCGCGCGGCCGCCGCGGTCTCCAGGCCGATCCACCCGCCGCCCACGACGACGACGCGCGGCCCCTCGCCGAACGCCGCCAGCAGCCGGTCGGCGTCCTCCAGGCGGCGCAGGGAGCGCACGCCGGGCAGGTCCGCGCCGGGGACGGTCAGGTGACGCGGGCGGGCGCCGGTCGCGAGGACGACGACCTCGTACGGCAGGTGCGTGCCGTCGTCGAGCACCACCTCCCGCGCCGCGCGGTCCAGCGCGGTGGCCGCCACGCCCGTGCGCAGGTCGACGCCGTGCTCGGCGTACCAGTCCGCCGGGCGCACGAACGCCTCGTCGCGCTGCTGGTTGCCCAGCAGGTAGCCCTTGGACAGCAGCGGGCGCTCGTACGGAGCGTGCCGCTCGGCCCCGACGACCGTCACCGGTCCGTCGTAGCCCTCCTCGCGCAGGGTGGTCGCGACCGTCGCACCGGTCAGCCCGGCGCCCACCACGACGACGCCGGCGCTCACGCGCCCAGCTCCGGCTCCAGGGGCCGGCGAGCCCCGGCGAGACCGAGCAGCTCGGCCCGCGCGTCGGGCTTACGGAGGGCGCCGTGGAAGGCGGCGGTGAGCGTGCTCGACCGGGGCGTGCGGACCCCGCGCAGGCTCATGCACTGATGCTGCGCCTCGACGACGACGCCGACGCCGCGCGGCGCGAGCTCGCGGTCGAGCCAGTCGGCGACCTCCTGCGTGAGCCGCTCCTGAACCTGGGGCCGTCGGGCGTGCAGCTCGACGAGCCGCGCCAGCTTGGACAGGCCGAGGATCCGGTCACCGGGCAGGTAGGCGACGTGTGCGACGCCGACGAACGGGAGCAGGTGGTGCTCGCAGATCGAGTGGACCGGCAGGTCACGGGCGAGGACCAGCTCGCGGTAGCCGCCGTCGTTCGGGAAGGTCGTGAGGTCGAAGGCGCGCGGGGTGAGCATCTCCGACCACGCCGCCGCCATCCGACGCGGGCTCGCGGCCATGCCGGGCGAGTCGAGGGGGACGCCGAGCGCGCCGAGGAAGGCCCGTGCGGCGCGCGTCGCGGCCTCGAGGTCGGGCTCGGGGTTGTCGGGCACCACCCGGAGCGGCGCCTGCGGCGGCGGGGTGACGGAGAGGGAGGTCATTGCGGCTCCTTCTAACGGTGAAGAATCTAGACGTTAGATCTGAGCCGCGGTAGCGTCAAGACCTCCGGGAGGTGGGAGCAGTGGCCGAGCAGTCCGACGACGACCTCGCCCGGCGCGTCCGCGGCGTGGGCGCGCTGGCCGATCCCGCACGCCTGGAGCTGTACCGCCTGGTCGCGGCGGCCGACGATGCCGTCGGTCGCGAGCAGGCCGCGACCGCGCTCGGCCTGCCCCTGCACCAGGTGCGCTTCCATCTCGATCGCCTCGTCGCCGACGGCCTTCTCGACGTGGAGTACCGGCGCCTGACCGGGCGCAGCGGCCCGGGCGCCGGCCGGCCCGCCAAGCTCTACCGGCGCGCCGCGCGCGACGTCGTCGTGAGCCTGCCCGAGCGTCGCTACGACCTCGCCGGGCGACTGATGGCGGAGGCGATCGACGCGGCCACGACGACGGGGGTCCCGGTCGACGAGGCCCTCGGGGCGGCGGCCACGGCGCACGGCCGGAGGTTGGCCACCCGCGCGTCGGTCGCCCAGGTGCTCGAGGCGTTGGCCGCCGAGGGGTACGAGCCCCGCGCGTCGGGCCGGGAGGTCGTGCTGGCCAACTGCCCGTTCCACGCGCTCATGCGCGAGCACACCTCCCTGGTCTGCGGCATGAACCTCGCCCTCCTGTCGGGCTTCGGTGAGGCGCTCGGCTGCACCGCGCGGCTCGACCCGGGCCCCGGCCGCTGCTGCGTGGTCCTCACGGTCCCGGACGACGGGCGGGCCCCCGCGGCGGACGGCGGCGCGCGCTGAGCGGACCGCACGGAGTTCGGCAGACTGTCCCGGTGGACCTGCGCATCTTCACCGAGCCCCAGCAGGGGGCGACGTACGACGACCTCCTCGCCGTCGCCCAGGCGACCGAGCGGCTCGGCTTCGACGGCTTCTTCCGCTCCGACCACTACCTGTCGATGAGCCGGCCGGGCCTGCCCGGCTCGACCGACGCCTGGACGACGCTGGCCGGGCTCGCGCGCGAGACGTCGCAGATCCGGCTGGGCACGCTGGTGTCGTCGGTGACCTTCCGGCACCCGGGGATCCTGGCGGTCCAGGTCGCGGGCGTCGACCAGATGTCGGGAGGCCGGGTCGAGCTCGGGCTCGGCGCGGGCTGGTTCGCGCGCGAGCACGAGGCCTACGGCATCCCGTTCCCGGCCAAGCGCTTCGACATCCTCGTCGAGCAGCTCGAGCTGGTCACCGGCCTGTGGCAGACGCCGGTCGGCGAGACCTTCACCTATGCCGGCGCGCACCACGCCGTCACCGAGTCCCCGGCGCTGCCCAAGCCGGTCCAGACGGCCGCGGTGCGCGACGGCGTCCGCGTGCCCGGGGCGACGTCGGTGCCGATCGTCGTGGGCGGCAACGGCCCGACCCGGACGCCTGCGCTCGCCGCCCGGTTCGCGACGGAGTTCAACGTCCCGTTCCCGGAGATCGCGGAGGTCCCCGCGGCGTTCGGCCGCGTGCGCGAGGCGTGCGAGGCGATCGGCCGGCCCGCCGACGACCTCGTCTACTCCGTCGCACTCGTCCTGTGCGTCGGGGCCGACGAGGCCGAGGTCGCCCGCCGCGCGGCCGCCATCGGTCGTGACCCCGCGGAGCTGCGGGAGCACGGGGTCGCCGGCACCGTCACCGAGGCCGTCGACCGGCTCGGCGCGTTGCGGGAGGCCGGGGCCCAGCGGGTGTACCTGCAGACGCTCGACCTGCACGACCTGGACCACCTGGAGCTCGTGGCCGCGGAGGTCGCCCCCCGGGTGGGCTGACGCCCGTCAGCCGGTCGTCGAGGCGCTCGTGGCGATGAAGGCGAACGGGATGACCAGGAAGAACAGCCCGATGAGCAGCCAGAAGGCGGCGCCGAGGTAGCCGGTGACGAGGCCGCCGATGGCGAGACCGTCGCCGCCCTCGCCGCGCTCGCGGATCTGCCTGCGGGCGATGTGCCCCGTGACCACCGCGGCGATCGAACCGAGGAACGGGATCACCACCAGGCCGACGATCCCCAGCACCAGCGAGGTCACGGCGAGCGTGTTGCTCGGCGGCGCGGCCGGGTACGGGTAGCCGCCCACCGCGTACCCCGGCGGCGGGTAGCCGGGAGGCGGGTAACCGGGCTGTGCGTAGGCCTGCTGCGGGTAACCGGGCTGTGCGTAGGCCTGCTGCGGGTAGCCCGGCTGGGGCTGCTCCGGCGCGGGGTAGCCGGGCTGCGCGGGGTCGGGCGTGGTCGCCCCGAACCCGGTCGCGTCGTGCTCGCTCACTGTCGCTCCTCAGCGCCGCCGACGACCGTTCGTCGACACGCGCGAATCAGCATTCCATACGCCCGTCGGCGCGCCGGGCGCGCCGCTAATGTTCGTCCGGGTCGCGCGGCGACGTCCCCTCCAGCGTCCTCGGACGGCGGCCCCCGGACCGAGGGAGTCACGGCATGAGCAGTATCGGTTGGCGCGTCCACGGCGATGGGCGTCGGGTGACGCCGGGCGGCGTCGTCGCGCCCGACGAGCGGCTCACATGGCCGCGCACCGTCGGCATCGGCATGCAGCACGTGGTCGCGATGTTCGGCGCCACGATCCTCGTGCCGGCGATCACGGGCTTCCCTGCCTCGACGACGCTGTTCTTCTCCGCCGTCGGCACCGTCACGTTCCTGCTCGTCACGGGCAACCGCCTGCCGAGCTACCTCGGCTCGTCCTTCGCGTTCATCGCGCCGGTCGGCGCGGCGATGGCCGACGGCGGCATGTCCGTCGCGCTCGGCGGCATCCTCGCGGCGGGCATCCTGCTCGCGGCCATCGGCCTGGTGGTCCACCTGTGGGGCGCGCGCTGGATCGACGCCGTGATGCCGCCGATCGTCACCGGCACGATCGTCGCGCTCATCGGCATCAACCTGGCCCCGGCCGCATGGGGCAGCGTCGAGAAGGCGCCGTGGACGGCGATCATCACGATCGCCGCGATCGCCTTCATCACGGTCTTCTTCCGCGGGATGCTCGGCCGCCTGGCGATCCTCATGGGCGTCGTCGTCGGCTACGTCGCCGCGGTCCTCCAGGACCAGGTGGTCTTCGACGCGGTCGAGAAGGCCGACCTGATCGGGTTCCCCGACTTCACGACGCCGGAGTTCGACGCGAGCGTGCTCGGTCTGTTCCTGCCGGTCGTCTTCGTCCTCATCGCCGAGAACGTCGGCCACGTGAAGTCCGTCGCCGCGATGACCGGCAAGGACTACGACGCGCTGATGGGCCGCGCGCTCCTGTCGGACGGCATCGCGACGACCCTCGCGGGTGTCGGCGGCGGCTCGGGCACCACGACGTACGCCGAGAACATCGGCGTCATGGCCGCGACCAAGGTGTACTCGACCGCCGCGTACTGGGTCGCCGCCGCGACCGCGCTCGTGCTCTCGCTGTCGCCGAAGTTCGGCGCCCTCGTCGGCACGGTCCCCGCCGGTGTGCTCGGCGGTGCCGGCACCGTCCTGTACGGGATGATCTGCATCCTCGGCGCCCGGATCTGGGTCCAGAACCGCGTGAGCTTCGCCGACCCGGTCAACCTCACGACCGCGGGCGTCGGCCTCATCATCGCGGCCGCGAACTTCCACTTCACCACCGACGGCGGGCTCACGTTCGAGGGCATCGCGATCGGCACGGCCGCCGTCCTGGTGATGTACCACGGCATGCGCGCGATCTCGAAGTGGCGCGGGACGCACTGGGAGGCCGCCACGCCGGCGTCCGTCCCCGGCGGCGTCGAGCTCGAGGAGCGTGCGGCGGCGAGCCGCGCCGCGGGCGACGCGAAGCCCGAGCCGGCGGTCGCCTCCGACAAGCCGGCTGAGCCGGCCGAGGAGGACCCGGTCACGACCTGAACGACCCACACCCGACGGCGGACGACGGCGACGTCGCCCGCCGTCGGGCCCGTGAGTTCCGTGCCCTCGTGGTGCGTCGGCGCGAGCGCCCGCCGCTGCACCGCGGGGGCACGGGTCTGTCCGGGCTCATCGACGGGGCACATCCACTCTCGAACGGAACCGACCGTCCCGAGTGGAGCGAATAGCCTGAATTCACCCACGCGACAGACCACCGAGGACCCCCAGTGCGGACACTCACGATCACCGGCGCGGCCATCACAGCGACCCTCGCCCTGACCCTCAGCGCCTGCGGAGGCGGCGACGAGCCATCCGCCGCAGAGCCGACGAGGGGCGCAATCGAGGTCCTCGGAGGCGCGATCGAGGAAGAGAGCGAGATCGCCAGGCAGATGAGGGTTCAGGACCTCATCGCCGAGTGCATGGTGGAGGCGGGCTTCGAGTACACCCCCATCGAGTACACGATGCCGACCACCGACGAGGACCTGCCCGACTGGGGCACGCTGACGTGGGCCGAGGAGTACGGCTACGGCGTGACGACGAACCCGTCGGGTGTCGATGCCGCCCAGGAGTCGGCGGATCCGAACGAGGAGTACGTCGCCTCGATGACCGACGCCGAGGCCGCGGCGTACTACACCGCTCTCTACGGCGATCAGACCGACGGGGGCGACGGCACCGAGGAAGAGGAGTACGACGGCGAGGTCGAGGCCATGACCGCCAGGTTCGCGGACGGGGGCTGCAACGGCTCGGCCTACAACGAGGTCAACAGGGAGTACCTCGGCGAGAACGGCGAGTGGATCGCGCTCAACGACGAGATCAGACGCGTCTTCGAGGAGATCACCGCAGCCCCGGAGGCCCTCGAGAAGCTCGGTGACTGGTCGGACTGCATGGCCGACGCCGGCTACCCGGGCTTCGCCAAGCTCGAAGACCCCCAGAGCCACATCTCCGAGCGGTACGACGCCATCCTCATGGACCAGAGCGCCTACGAGGCCCTCGACGAGAACGCCACAGATGCGGACTTCGCAGCAATCGAGGCAGACAAGGAAGCGCGACTGTCGGACCTCAGAACCGAGGAGATCGCGACCGCGACGGCCGACTTCACCTGCCGCGAGGACAGCGGCTACCTGGACGCCTACACCGAGGCGAGCATCCGCCTCCAGCAGGAGTTCTACGACGCCCACAAGGCCGAGCTCGAGGCCTACGTCGAGTTCATGACCCAGAACGCCGGGTGACGCCCGCGGGCGGGCTCCACTCGAGGCGAGCGCGGGACGTCGCGCGGGCGCGGGGCGAGAGGCGTGCTCAGCCGGCGGGCGGGACGTCGCCCTCGGCGGGCAGGTCGCCCTCGGCGGGGACCTCGCCCTCCGGCGGGACCTCACCCTCCGGCGGCGCCTCCGTCGGCGTGGCGGTCGGCGTGGGGGCCGGACCGGCCGTGGTCAGGGCCTCCTCGAGGGGCACGCACCCGACCGGGCTCACCATGGGCTCCGTCGGGATGAGCGTCGCCGCGACCTCCTCGGCCGGGACGAGCTGCTCGAACTCCTCGCCGAGGATGAGGTCGACGGTCGCATCGGTCCGCAGGTCGAGCACCATGAGCGCGTCGGGCACGTGCGCGGCGAGCGTGTACGCCGTCGCGATGCCCGCCTCGCCGAAGCGGATCCGGGCCGTCCCGGTGACGCCGACGGGCTGGTAGTTGCCGGTCTCGATGACGACGAACGTCCGCGCCTGGAGCTCGGTCTGCGTCCGGCCGGCGAGCCCGGCGATCGTCGTGCCGTTCTGCACGCGGAGCTGGGTGGTCGCGGGGTCGACGGGAAGCGTGTCCGGGGGAAGGCAGGGCGGCGCGGCGACGACGGCCTCCGGGTCCGGCGGCGGCGTCGTGAACTCCCGGTTCAGGAACGGCATCTCCATCGCGCCGGTGTAGACGGCTGTCGCGCCGAGCCCCGCGATCGCGAGCGCCGCGATGAGGGAACCGAAGACGACGGCCTGCCGCTCGTGCTTGCGGCGGCGTCGCAGTGCGCGGGCCGGGTCCGGACGGCTCTGGCTCATGCGTCGAGCACCAGGACGCGGGCGTGCAGGATCGGCCGCTGCTGGAGGGCCGCGCGGACCGCGCGGTGCAGGCCGTCCTCGAGGTACATGACGCCCTTGTACTGGACGACGTGCGCGAAGAGGTCGCCGTAGAACGTGGAGTCGTCGGCGAGCAGCGCGTCCAGGCTCAGGGTGCGCTTGGTGGTCACGAGCTCGTCCAGCCGCACCTGGCGCGGCGGCACCTCCGCCCACTGCTTGGCGGTCGTCAGCCCGTGGTCGGGATAGGGACGACCCTCACCGACCCCCTTGAAGATCACCCGTCGAGTCTACTGGGCGCGGGCCGGGACCCCGGTCCAACCACGGGCGGATCCGTCCGGGCGGCCCTCCACCCCCGGGGTGCCCGGTGGCGGCGGCGGCAGGGCCGAGGGAGAGTGACGGCATGACCGAGCCGGCCCCGGGCGCCCTCGAGCCCGTCCACCTGGTGATCATGGGCGTCTCGGGATCGGGCAAGACGACGCTCGCGCAGATCCTCGCCGAGCGGCTCGGCTGGCCCTACGCCGAGGCCGACGAGTTCCACCCGCAGGCCAACATCGACAAGATGAGCGCCGGCGTCGCCCTCACCGACGAGGACCGCTGGCCCTGGCTGGCCGCGATGCGCAACTGGCTGTCGGAGGAGGCGCGCGCCGGCCGGAGCACGATCGTCACGTGCTCGGCCCTGCGGGTCGCCTACCGCGACCTGCTCCGCGAGGCCGAGGGACGGGTGCGCTTCGTCCACCTCACCGCCGCCCCCGAGGTCATCGAGCCACGGTTGGGCCGACGGGAGGGCCACTTCATGCCGCCGTCGCTCCTGCCGTCGCAGTTCGCGACGCTCGAACCCCTGGTCGAGGGGGAGGACGGCGTCGTCGTCGTGGTCGACGTGCCGCCCGAGGAGGTCGCCGACCGCGCGCTCGCCGCGCTCGGGATGGCCTGGGACGGTCCGACGCCGGACGCCGGGGTGCCCGGCCCGGCCACCGGGGAGGGCGCCGGCGCCTAGCCGGGGAGGCGCCCGGCGTCGTCGGGGGCCTGCCGAGGTCTCGAGGGGGAGGGGGCAGCGATGCCACCGGAGGACTGGACGCAGACGCTCGACGCGGGGCCGCTCCTCGCCATCGCGGCAGCGGCGATCGCGCTGCTCCTGCTGCTCATCATCAAGCTCCGGCTGCACGCGTTCCTCGCGCTGATCCTGGTCAGCCTGCTGACCGCGTTCGCGGCCGGCGTGCCGGCCGGGGCGGTGGTCGACGTCCTGCAGACGGGGTTCGGCACGACGCTCGGGTCGGTGGCGCTCCTCGTCGGGCTGGGCGCGATGCTCGGCCGGATGGTCGAGAGCTCCGGCGGCGCACGGGTGATGGCCGACTCGCTCGTGTCCCGGTTCGGGGAGCGGCGCGCGCCCTTCGCGCTCGGCGTGGCGTCGCTGCTGTTCGGCTTCCCGATCTTCTTCGACGCGGGCCTGGTGGTCATGCTGCCGATCGTGTTCGCCGTCGCGGCGCGGCTCGGCGGGTCCGTGCTCACGTACGGGCTCCCGGTCGCGGGCGCCTTCTCCGTCATGCACGTCTTCGTGCCCCCGCACCCGGGGCCGGTCGCGGCCTCGGAGCTGCTGGGGGCGGACACCGGCATGGTGATCCTGCTGGGTCTCGTCGTCGCGCTGCCCACCTGGTACGTGGCCGGGTACCTGTTCGGCACCTGGGCCGGCCGGCGCTGGGACCTGCCGGTGCCGCCGATCCTCGGCGACCCGGAGGCGGAGTACCCGGAGAACCGGCCGTCCCTGCGCACGGTGATCGCGATCCTGCTGCTGCCGCTCGTGCTGATCTTCGTCAACACCGGGCTGGACCTGCTGCGCGCGCAGGGAGTCGTGGACGAGGACTCGTCGCTCTACGCCGTCGGGCGGGCGCTCGGCTCGACGCCGGTCGCGCTGCTGATCGCCGTGCTGGTGGCTGCGTGGGTGCTCGGCCGGCGTCGCGGTCGCGAGGGCACGGCGATCGAGCGGCTGCTGGACTCGGCGCTCGGGCCGGTCGCGTCGGTCATCCTCATCACGGGCGCGGGCGGCATGTTCGGGGCGGTGCTGCGCGCGTCGGGCATCGGGGACGCGCTCGCGGAGGTGCTCGAGGACATCGGGCTGCCCGTGGTGGTCGCCGGGTTCGTCATCGCGACGCTGCTGAGGATCGCCCAGGGCTCCGCGACGGTCGCGCTCATCACGACGGCCGGTCTGATCGAGCCCGCGGTCGCGGCTGCCGACCTCAGCGCGGTCTCGGCGGCGGCGGTGGTGCTCGCGGTGGCCGCCGGGTCGGTCATGACGTCGCACGTCAACGACTCGGGCTTCTGGCTGGTCGGCCGGTTCTTCGACATGGACGTCCGGACGACCTTCAAGACGTGGACCGTCATGGAGACGCTCATCGGCCTGATGGGCCTCGCCATCGCGGGCCTGCTCTTCGCCCTGGGGTGATCGCCCGGCCTGCGGGCCCGGCCCGACGTGCGGGCCCGGCCCGGCGTGCGGGCCCGGCCCGACGGGTCAGCGGCAGGTGCAGCGCTGCTGCGGCGGGACGCCGGCGAACACCGCGTCGACGTGCTGGCCGCAGCCGGTCCAGGTGATCTTGCCGCAGGACGAGCATCGGGCGGGGCTGCACATGGGCGGTACTCCTTCAGGTCTGTGGGTCGGGCTCGGAGGGGGGTATAGGCCTGTCAGGCCACGGCGGCATCGGCGGCCCAGGTCACCGCTCAGTGCGCGTGGTCGTGGTCGTGGTGCGCGTGGTCGTGCTCGGCGAGCTCGCGGCGCACCTCGTCCATGTCGAGCGCCTTCACCTGGCGGATGAGGTCCTCGAGCGCGGGCGCCGGCAGGGCCCCGGGCTGGCCGAACAGCTGGATGCCGTCGCGGAAGATCATGAGCGTCGGGATCGACGTGATGCCCGCCTGGCCGGAGAGCTCCGGCTCGGCCTCGGTGTCGACCTTGCCGAACACGATGTCGGGGTTCTCCTCCGATGCCTTCTCGTACACCGGTGCGAACATGCGGCACGGCCCGCACCAGGCGGCCCACCAGTCGACGAACACGATCGCGTTGTCCGTGATCGTGGACTCGAAGGTCTCGGCGGTCAGGTTGACGGTGGACATGCTGCTCCTCGGGTCGGGATCGGCCTGCGGGGGAATGGTCTGAGGATACCCCCAGGGGTATCAACGCACCGGGACTCCCGGTATTCCTTTCCCCCAGCCTGCGCCCGATGGCGCCGCGTGGCGACCGCGCCCCTGCGGGGCAGGCCCGTCCCTCGGGCGCCCACCCGCGCCGATCGGCATCCCGCCCTCAGCGGGGCGGCCCCGCCTCGATCCGGGCCAGCATCTCCTCGTGCGTGCCGCGGAGCCCGAACACCGACTCGAACCACCACGTGGCCCCAGCCTCGGCGTACTCGGGCACGAGGCCGTGCTCGCCGGCCGCCGTCGTGCCGTTGACCGCGACATCGAAGCCTGGGCCCGCACCCTGCTCGTAGAGGTAGGCCACCGACCCGGCGAGGGCGTCCGGCGGGCACGTCACCCGCTGCGTCTCGTCGATCGCCGAGGTGATCCAGCCGTCCCACCGCGCCGCGCGGCGCAGCGCCGGCTTGCTCCATCCGCCGATCCACACCGGCACCCGGGGCTGCTGCGTCGGCCGGTTGGCGATCTGCGTCCCGGTCGAGACGTAGTGCGCGCCCTCGTGCTCGACGGTCTCGGCCGCGCACCAGCGGGTGACCAGGTCGAGCGCCTCGTCGGTCATCGCGGCCCGCGTGCGGTCGTCGTGGTTGTCGCCGAGCGGTGCCAGGTCCTCCTGCACCCCGAGCCCCGCGCCGAGCGTGAACCGCCCGCCGCTCAGGGCGTCGAGCGCGTGCACCGACCGTGCGAGCAGGTGCGGCCGGTACCGCGGGACCGGCGACACGTCCGTGAGGATCCGCAGCCGCTCCGTCGCGCACGCGACGGCGGCGAGCGTCACCCACGGGTCGGCCACGCCGCCCCAGAAGTGGCAGTGGTCCCAGATGCACAGGCCGTCCCAGCCCGCGGCCTCCGCGGCCCTCGCCAGCTCCACGACCGGCCCGGGCTCCGTGTAGGGCCCGAACGGGACCACCTCGATGCCGTACCGCACGGCAGCCTCCTTGTCCCGGCGGGTCGGCCCCCCTGGCCCGGCGACCCCGTCGGCTGCCGGCCACGATAGGCCCGCCCCCCGACACGAGGCGATCATGGTCCGCCGACGCGCGGGCGTCAGTCGTCCTCGATCTCGGCCTCGCCCTCGTCGGCGTGGTCCTCACCGGACTCGTCCGAGTCACCCGAGCCGCCCGAGCCGTCCGAGACCCCCGAGTCGTCGGCGACCAGGGCGTACTCGGGGGTCCCGTCGACGCACACCGCCTGGACGTAGGTCTCGACGCCGTCGCGCTCCAGCTCCACCAGCACCCGCGCGCCCGGGCCGCGCTCCTTGACGTCGACGCGCCAACCGCCGGCGGGAGTCGCGTACTCGAGCGACACCACGTCGCCCGTGCACGCCGCGCTCACCGTCCCGCCCTCCAGGGACCACGTCCGGACCACGGGGGTCGCCGCGCGGTCCGGGCCGGGCGGCGTGCTCGGGTCCGACGACGCCGCCGGGTCGGCC
>JAEZZV010000314.1 GCA_023418375.1 Actinomycetes bacterium
GCTGAACTCGGCGTCGCGGTCGCCGCGCCCGTCCAGGCGCACGACGGCGGGCTCGTCACCGCCATCGGACGGGCGCGCGTCGAGCCGGTCGCCCAGCTCCTCCGCCGCTGCACCCATGCCACCTAGACGGCGCGCAGGCGGCAAAGGTTGAGCGCGCGGCCGTCCCGGCCTCGGTCTCGTCCGCGAACACGGCCCCGGCGACAGGAGCGAGCACGGACAGCCGCTCCGTCGCCCGCGCGATGGCCGCAGGAGCGCTGCGCGCGACCCGCACCGTCAGGCCTCGGGCGCGCCCTCGGTCGCGATCTTGTCCATCGCCGCGCCCAGCGCGGCGAACTCGGTGTCCGTGAGCACGTCGACGAGCTGCGCGCGCACCTCGCGGACGTGGCCCGGGGCCGCGGCGGCGAGCACCGCGAAGCCCTTGTCGGTCATCGCGCAGTTCACGCCCCGACGGTCGTCCGGGCACGGCCGGCGCTCGACGAGCCCGCGGTTCTCCAGCCGCCCGACGGCGTGCGTCAGCCTGCTGCGCGAGTGCACGACGGCGACGGCCAGCTCGGACATGCGCATGGTCCGCTCCGGCGACTCGGACAGCCGGACGAGGATCTCGTACTCGCTCAGGGACAGGCCGGCGTCGCGCTCGAGCTGCCGGGTCAGGGCCTCGGTGAGCCGCGCGGTGCCCGTGATGACCGCGCGCCAGTGGCGCTGCTGGTCCGCGCTGAGCCAGGGGACGCCCTCGGTCGGACCCTTCGCCCGGTCGGACGCATCCGGCACAACTGCCTCGGCGTGCTCCGCCACCGCCTGCTGGGCCATCGCCCCGCTCCTCCCCGGGTGAACCCACGCCAGCCCGCTTGCATCCCTGGGACCACTGTAGTACAACTGTCAACTAAGTGGTTGAGCGTTAAATCATTTCCCGCTCAACTTGATCCGGACCGCCGCACCACCCAGGGAGCCACCATGACCAGCACGACCACCACCACCCTTCCCGCCGGCGTCACCGCCGGCACCTGGACCGTCGAGACCTCGCACAGCCGCGCCGGCTTCACCGTGCGCCACGCGGGCATCTCCAAGGTCCACGGGACCGTCGCCATCACGAGCGGCGAGATCGTCATCGGCGACACGCTCGAGGAGAGCTCCGTCGTCGCGACCCTCGACCCGGCCACCGTCGAGACCGGCTCGGAGCAGCGCGACGGCCACCTCAAGAGTGCCGACTTCTTCGAGGTCGAGACCTACCCGACCTGGGAGTTCCGCTCCACCGCCGTGCGCGCCGACGACGACGACTTCGCCATCGACGGCGACCTCACCATCCGCGGCACCACCCGCCCGGTCACGCTGAAGACCACCTTCGAGGGCGGTGCCACCGACCCGTTCGGCGCAGCCCGCCTCGGGGCCACCGCGACGGTCGAGATCTCCCGCAAGGACTTCGGCCTGACCTGGAACGCCGCGCTCGAGACCGGCGGCGTCCTCGTCTCCGACAAGGTCACCATCGCCCTCGACATCGAGGCCGTCGCCCAGGCGTGACCCGCGCCTGACTCCCTGAGCGTCGGGCCCTCCTGGGGCGGGCCCGAACCACACCCGGCTCCCTCGGGGGACCCGCCGGGCCCGCGTGCGAGCGACGGGCCCGGCGGGTGCCGGGCACGTCCGAGACGGCCGGGCACCCGGACGGGTGGCCGGCCGCCGCTACGTCCGGTCCCGCGCGAGCGACCGCTGCCGGGCGTGGAACGCCAGGATCTGCAGCTCGGTGGCGAGGTCCACCGACCGCAGGTCGACGTCGTCGGGCACCTGGAGCACCCGCGGGACGAACGTGAGGATCCCCGTCACCCCCGCCTCCACCAGCCGGTCGCACACCTCCTGCGCGACCTCCGCGGGCGTCGCGAGCACCGCGAGCGTCGCGCCCTCCCGCCGGACCACGTCGCCCAGGTGCGCGTCGTCCTCCACCACCAGGCCGGCCACGGTCGTCCCGACGACGCGCGGGTCGGCGTCCACCAGCGCCGCGACCCGGAAGCCGGTCCCCGCGCTGACCACGTAGTTCGCCAGAGCGTGCCCCAGGTTGCCGATGCCGACGATGACGACCGGGAGGTCCCCGGTCATCCCGAGCTCCGCGGCCACCTGCGCCTGCAGGTGCTCGACGTCGTAGCCCACCCCGCGCACGCCGTGCGACCCCAGGAACGACAGGTCCCGGCGCAGCTGGGCGGACCCGACGCCGGCCAGCTCGGCCAGCTCGCCCGACGACGTCCGCGTCACCCCGCGCTCGGCCAGCTCGTCCAGCGCACGCAGGTACACCGGAAGCCGCTCCACCGTCGACGGCGGCACCGCGCGCCCGCGCGTCACGCCGTCGCCCCGCCTGCCGCCCCGGCCCCACCGGGTCGGTGCTGCTCGATCGCCCGGCGCAGCCGCAACGGGTCGATCCGCCAGTGGTCCACGAGCACGCCGTCCACCGTGACGGCGGGCACGAGCTCGCCGAACAGCGACCGCGTGCCGGGCGTGACGTCGATGTCCACCTCGGAGAAGTCGACACCGAGCTCGGCGGTCACGCCGGTCACCACCTCGCGGCCGGTCGCGCACAGGTGGCACCCCGCGCGCACGTAGAGCAGGACCCGCGCGGCGTCGTCGCCCTCGAAACCTCCCACCATGGGCCAACCCTAGGGCGGTGGCTACAGTGAAGGAGTGGTGGCCGAGCCGAGTCCCGTCGCCGGTGCCCCAGCGGACCGGTCGCGCACCGCGGCGTTCTTCGACCTCGACAACACGATCATCCGCGGCGCCAGCGCCTTCCACCTCGCGGCCCGCCTGAAGTCTCGGGGCTTCTTCACCACCGCCGACCTCCTGCGCTTCGCCGTCCACCAGGCGCGGTACCTGGCGTTCGGCGAGAACCTCCACCAGATCTCGACGCTGCGCGACCGTGCGCTGTCGATCGTGGCCGGGAAGTCCGTGGCAGAGATCGCCGCCATCGGCGAGGAGGTCTGGGACGAGGTCCTGTCGCTGCGCATCTTCCCCGGCACGCACGCCCTGCTGCGCGAGCACCTGGCCGCCGGCCACCAGGTGTGGATCGTGACGGCGAGCCCGATCGAGGTCGGCGAGCTCATCGCGCGACGCCTGGGCGCGACCGGGGCCCTCGGCACCGTCGCGGAGCACAAGGACGGCTTCTACACGGGCCGCCTCGTCGGGGCGATGCTGCACGGGCAGGCCAAGGCCCGGGCGATCGTCGCGCTCGCCGAGAAGGAGGGCATCGACCTCGCACGGAGCTGGGCGTACAGCGACTCCCTCAACGACGTGCCGATCCTGTCGGAGGTTGGCCACGCCGTCGCCATCAACCCCGACCGGCGCCTGCGCCGGTACTCGCGCGCCGTCGGCTGGCCGGTCCAGGAG
>JAEZZV010000316.1 GCA_023418375.1 Actinomycetes bacterium
GCCGCCGGTCGGCGAGGGGACGCCGCCGGTCGGCGAGGGGACGCCGCCGGTCGGCGAGGGGACGCCGACGCCGCCGCTGACCGGAGCAGTCCTGGGAACCGCCGAGGACCCGGCGGCGGCCGTCTGCGGCTGACGAGATTTGACCCGGTCGCACGTCGAGACGCGGACCGAAGTCCCTGGGCCGCCGCGCGGGGGGCTCCGTAGCGTCGGGGCATGGACACCCGATCGGGTGAGTTCGTCGAGACGGAGGTCTCCGGCATCCGGACGCTGCACCTGCCGGCGACCGGGTGCACGCGGCTGACCCTGCACGTCGGGGCGGGCTGGGCGGACGAGTCGTTCGTGACGCGTGGGATGACGCACGCGATCGAGCACCTGGTCATGGGCGCTGCCGAACCGGGCCGCCTCGAGAGCAACGCCTGCGTCACGCCCTTCCAGACGGCGTTCTGGGCGAACGGGCCGGCGGACCGCGTCGGGCGCTTCGTCTCGCAGGTGGCCGGTGCGCTGCGCGACCTCCCGCTGGACCGGCTCGTCCGGGAACGGCACGTCCTGGAGGCCGAGACGCACGGGCACACCTTCGGTGCCCACGAGGTGCTCCTGAAGTCGCGCTTCGGCAACGCCGGGCCGGGCCTGGGGATGTTCCCGGGCCTGGGCTCGCGCGGCCTGGATCCCGACCTCGTCGCCCGGCACCACGCCCAGTGGTTCGTCTCCGGCAACGCGGTGCTCACCGTCGTCGGGCCGATGCCGGACGAGCTCGACGTGCGGCTGCCGCCCGGGCAGGCGCCGACCCGCGTGTTCGGCGCGTGGCGCAACGGGCCCGCCTGGGACCGGGCCGACGTCTCCGACCCGTGCGCGTCCATCGAAGGTCACGACGCACCGGCCGCGTCACTGGCGATCCGGGCGACGGCCGGGGCGCTCGAACGGCGTCTACGGCACGAGCTCGGGATCGTCTACGGCGTCGTGCCCGACCTGATCCGGCTGCCCGGAAGCGGGCGCGCGGTGCTCCAGCTGACCACCCGGGCCGCGCCGGGTGCCGAGGCGCAGGTCGCCGACGCCCTCATCTGCGAGCTCGAGCACCGGGCGGAGGTCGGCGTCACGGCCGACGAGCTGGCGGAGGACCTGGCCTGGTCCGAGGCGCTCGCCGACGACCTGGACACCGCGGCGAGCCATCTCCAGCTCCAGGCCGAGCGCCTGCTCGCCGGCCAGCCGGCCCTCCAGCTGGCCGACGCGCGGGCACACGTGGCCGCGGTGACACCCGAGGAGGTCACGACGGCACTGCGCGAGTCCCTGCCGACGGCGATGCTGCTCGTCCCGCGGGACTGCCCGGCGCCAGGGCGCCTGCCGCTCGTGCCCACGTGCGCCGCGGTCCCGGCCTTCACGACGCCCCGGCTGCGGCGACGCCGGCGCGCCGGCCTGCCCGCCGGCACCGAGCTCGGGTTCGCCGACGGCATCGTGCAGTACCGGGACGAGGACGGCGACGTGCACGAGGTCCGCTTCGACGAGTGCGTCGGTGTGGGCGTGGCCCAGGGTGGGCGTCTGCTGTTCGGACGTCGCGGCTGCTACGTGTGGGTGGCGCCGCGGGAGTTCCGCGGGGCGGACGACGTCGTGCGGGCGATCGACCAGCGGGTCCCCGCCGAGCTCAGGTTCGCCCTGGACTGAGGACGCGTCACGCGCGGGCGGGGCGGGCGCCGAAGACCGCGCTCCCGACCCGGACGAGCGTCGCGCCCTCCGCGACCGCCAGCTCGAGGTCCCCGCTCATGCCCATGGACAGCTCCCGCGCGTGGGGCAGGTCGTGGGCCAGGTCGTCGCGCAGGTGGCGCAGTGCGGCGTAGCCCGTCCTGACGGCGGCAGCATCGGGGGAGTTGAGGCCGATCGTCATGAACCCGGTCAGCCGCAGGCGGGGCAGGGCGGCGATCTGCGCGGCGAGCTCGGCCGCGGCCTCGGGCGCCACGCCGGACTTCGTGGCCTCGCCCGAGACGTTGACCTGCACCATCACGTCCAGGTGGCGGCCGAGGTCGGCGCAGCGACGCGCAAGGCGCTGCGCCAGGGGCAGCGTGTCGACCGACTCGACGCAGGAGACGAACGGCCGGTCGGGGTGGACGACGGCTGTCACCTTGTTCGACTGCAGGTGCCCGATCACGTGGACGTCGGGGCGCAGGTCGGCCACGGCACCAGCGTGCGCGACGAGCTCCTGCACCCGGTTCTCGCCGATGAGCCCGGCGCCCGCCAGCACGGCCGCGCGGACGACGTCGTCGGGCAGGGTCTTCGTGGCCAGCAGCAGCCGCACCTCCGACGGGGAGCGGCCCGCCGCCTGGGCCGCGGTCGTGACGCGGGCGCGCACGGCGGCGATCCGTTCGGCGATCTCGGCGACCGTGGGCACGCCGCGACGATATCCGTGCCACGCTCGCGGCGTGGAGCGCGCCGCCGTGCTGGACCTGCTCGCCGACCGGGTGGGTGCGTTGACGCGTCCCGCGCTCGTGGCGGTCGACGGCATCGACGGGGCCGGCAAGACGGTCCTCGCCGACGACCTGGCGGCCGTGCTCTCCGGGCGTGGTGATCGGGCGGTGCGCGTGGGCATCGACGGCTTCCACCGCCCGCGGCGCGAGAGGTACGCGCGTGGGCGGACCTCCCCGGAGGGATACTTCCTCGACTCGTTCGACCTCGACGCGTTCCGCAGGTGCGTGGTCGAGCCCGTGCGCGCGGGGTCCGGGCAGGTGCGTACGGTGGCGTTCGACCACCGGACGGACGTCCCGGAGACCGGGGAGCGCGTCGACGTGGCGGGCGCTGTCGTGGTCGTCGACGGAGTCTTCCTGCAGCGCGACGAGCTCTGCGAGGCCTGGGACCTCGCGGTCTTCCTGAGGGCACCGTTCGAGGCCGCGTACGCCCGGATGGGCGCGCGCGACGGCACGCCCTTGGACGCGGAGCACCCCGCCAACCGCCGGTACCTCGAGGGCCAGCAGCTCTACCTGCGCACCTGCCGGCCCGAGGAGCGGGCGGACGTGGTCCTCGACGTGACGGACGTGGCCGCGCCGGTCGTCGTCTGGGGCCTGTGAGGTCAGCCGCGCGCGATGTCGGCGACGGTCGCCCGCGTGAGCGCGATGAGGTCCGCGGGCGCGAGGCCGATGTCCATGCCGCGGCGACCGCCTGAGACGTAGACGGTGTCGTGGAGCTCGGCCGTCTCGTCGATCACCGTCGGGTGCGCGGTCTTCTGGCCGAGCGGGGAGATGCCGCCGACGACGTAGCCGGTCGCGCGCTCGGCGTCCCGGGGGTTCGCCATCGTGGCCCTCTTCCCACCGACCGCCGAGGCGAGAGCCTTGAGGTCGAGCGTCGTCGTCACGGGCACGACGGCGACCGTGAGCGCGCCGTCCACCTCCGCCAGCAGCGTCTTGAAGACCTGCTCCGGGGCGAGGCCGAGAGCCTGGGCCGCCTCGAGGCCGTAGCCGGCGGGGGTGCTCGGGTCGTGCTCGTACGTGTGCACCGTGTGCGCGACGCCGGCGCGCGTGAGCGCGACGAGCGCCGGGGTGCCGGTCGAGGCGTGCTTGGCCACGGGGGGGAGCCTACGAGGCAGGCGCGCCGGGCCTCACAGGCGTCCGGCCGCCGTGACCACCAGGACGGCCTCGCCGGCCTCGTCGCTGGCCGCGAGGTCGATCTCGGCGTCGATGCGCCAGTCGTGGTCGCCGGACGGGTCGTCGAGGAGCTGCCGCACCGCCCACCGACCGGGCCCTGGCGGGATGCCTGGCGCGCCCTCGGTGACCAGCAGGAGGGCGGGGCCCCGCGCGTCGGGCCCCGTGCCCATCTCGTCGTGCTCGTCGAAGTAAAGGTCGAGGGCGTCGCGCCAGCGGTCGGCGGTCCAGGTCCGCCCGTCGGGGTCCGTGTCACCCAGGGCACCGAGCGCGGCCCAGTCCTCCCGGGCGGCGAGCTGGACCCGGCGGAAGAGCGCGTTGCGGACCATGACCCGGAACGCGCGCACGTTGCCCGTCAGGCGCGGTGGGGCGGCGTCGGGGGAGGGCTGTGTCCCGTCGCCCTCGAGGCCCTGCAGGCGTTCCCACTCGTCGACCAGGCTCGCGTCCACGCCGCGGACCACCTCGCCGAGCCACTCGACGACGTCCTCCAGCGCCTCGTCGCGGCGCTCGGGCGGAACCGTCTGCCGGAGGGCCCGGGAGGCGTCGGCGAGGTAGCGCAGCAGGACGCCTTCGGCCCGCTCGAGCCCGAGCTGGGAGACGTACTCGGTGAACGTCGCCGCGCGCTCGACCATGTCGCGCACCACGGACTTCGGGGACGGCAGGTGGTCCGACACCCACGGGTTCGTGCGCCGGTAGACCGCGAACGCGCCCTCGAGCGCCTCGGCCAGCGGTCTCGGGTACGTCACGTCCTCGAGCGCGGCCATGCGCTCGTCGTAGTCGTAGCCCTCGGCCTTCATCGCCGCGACGGCTTCGCCGCGGGCCTTCTTCTCCTGCGCGACGAGGACCGCCCGCGGGTCGTCGAGGGTCGACTCGATCACGGAGACGACGTCGAGCGCGTAGGACGGGTCGGCCGGATCCAGCATGTCCAGGGCGGCGTACGCGAAGGGCGACAGAGGCTGGTTGAGCGCGAACTCCTCCGGCAGCGCCATCGTCAGGCGCACGGTCCAGCGGCCGTCCGGGCGGCGGACCCGCTCGACGACGCCGGCCTCGCGCAGCGAGCGGTAGACGCGCACGGCCTGGCGCACGTGCCGGCCGCGTGCCGCGGGCGACTCGTGGTTGTCGGTGAGCAGCCGGGTCATCGCCTCGACGGGGTCGCCGGTCGGGCGGGCCAGGACGTTGAGCACCATGGCGTGGCTCACCGCGAACTGCGACGTCAGCGGCTCGGGTGGGGCGTCGCGCAGGCGCTCGAACGTGCTCTCGGTCCAGTTGACGTGGCCCGCTGGGGCCGACTTGCGGACGATCTTGCGGACCTTCTTCGGGTCGTCACCCGCCCTGGCCAGGGCTCGGCGGTTCTCGATGACGTGCTCGGGCGCCATGACGACGACGTCGCCCGCCGTGTCGTAGCCCGCGCGACCCGCGCGTCCGGCGATCTGGTGGAACTCGCGCGCCGTGAGGTGACGCATCCGCGTTCCGTCGTACTTGACCAACGACGTGAGGACCACGGTGCGGATGGGCACGTTGATGCCCACGCCGAGCGTGTCGGTCCCGCACACCACGGTGAGCAGCCCGCGCTGGGTCAGGCGCTCCACGAGGCGGCGGTAGCGCGGCAGCATCCCGGCGTGGTGCACGCCGACGCCGTGGGAGAGCAGCCGGCGCAAGGTCTTGCCGAAGCCCGTGCCGAACCGGAAGGCGCCGATCTCGGCGGCGATCGCGTCGCGCGCCTCGCGTGAGGCGACGGGTGTCGACGTCAGGGCCTGGGCCTGCTCGACGGCGTCGCGCTGGGTGAAGTGCACGAGGTAGACGGGCGCGCGTCCGTCGTGCACGAGGCGTTCGACGACCTCGTGCAGAGGGTCGACCGCGTAGGTGTAGGTCAGGGGCACGGGGCGCTCCGTGCCGGTGACCGCCGCGACGTCGCGCCCGGTGCGGCGGTGCAGGTCCTCGGTGAAGAACGTGACGTCGCCGAGCGTCGCGGACATGAGCAGGAACTGCGTGGCGGTCATCTCCAGCAGCGGCACCTGCCACGCCCAGCCGCGCTGCGGCTCGGCGTAGAAGTGGAACTCGTCCATGACCACGACGCCGATGTCGTCGGCCCCGGGGACCGCGGGGTCGTCCGGGTGCCCGGGGGGCAGCCCGCCGGTGCGCAGCGCGACGTTGGCCAGGATCTCGGCCGTGCAGCAGACGATCGGCGCCGTCGGGTTCACCGCCGAGTCGCCGGTCATCAGCCCGACGTTCTCGGCCCCTAAGATGCGGGCGAGCTCGAAGAACTTCTCGTTGACCAGGGCCTTGATCGGCGCGGTGTAGAAGCTCCGGGTCCCGCGTGCCAGCGCCGTCAGGTGCGCGGCGACCGCGACCAGCGACTTCCCGCTGCCCGTCGGTGTGGAGAGGATCACGTGCGCGCCGCTGACCAGCTCGACGACCGCCTCGTCCTGCGCCGGGTAGAGCTGGTAGCCCTCGTCGGCCGCCCACGCGACGAAGGCGTCGTAGAGGGCGTCGGGATCGGCAGCCGGGATTCTCATCAGAGGCATCCTCGCGTACTCCGGGGCCGTCGCGGGCCTAGGGTCTGCCCGTGGGCGTGGTGGAGATGTGGACCGACGGGGCGTGCAAGGGCAACCCGGGGCCCGGTGGCTGGGGCGCCTTCCTGCGGTTCGGGGACCACGAGCGGGACCTGTGCGGCGGCGAGGCGCTCACGACGAACAACCGGATGGAGCTCACGGCGGTCATCGAGGGGCTGCGGGCGCTGAACCGTCCCTGCACCGTGCGCCTGCACGTGGACTCGACGTACGTCATGCACGGGGTCACGAGGTGGATGGCCGGCTGGCAGCGCAACGGCTGGCGGACGGCGAGCAAGCAGCCGGTCAAGAACGCCGACCTGTGGCGCGAGCTCGATGCCGAGCTGGCGCGCCACGACGTGACGTGGATCTGGGTGAAGGGCCACGCGGGCGACCCGGGGAACGAGCGGGCGGACCGCCTCGCCAACGAGGGTGTGCCCAAGCGCTGAGACGTTCTGTCTTGTGACTTGATACGCGGTTCGGGCGGTGGGTGACTGGGCACATGCCCGAGGTCTACACGCACGGCCACCACGAGTCGGTCCTGCGCGCCCACGCCTGGCGCGACGTCGCCAACTCCGCCGCCTACCTGGAGCCGCACCTGCGGCCGGGGATGTCCGTCCTCGACGTCGGCTGCGGTCCGGGCACCCTGACGATCGACCTCGCCCGGCATGTCGCCCCCGGGCGGGTGCTCGGCATCGACCCCGTGGCGGACGTCCTCGACGGCGCCCGGGCACGCGCGCGGGACGCCGGCGTCGCGGTGGAGTTCGCCGTGGGCGACGTGTACCGGCTCGACGTCCCGGACGACAGCTTCGACGTCGTGCACGCCCACCAGGTGCTCCAGCACCTGACCGACCCGGTCGCCGCGCTGCAGGAGATGCGCCGGGTCGCCCGGCCCGGCGGCCTCGTCGCGGTGCGCGACGGCGACTACGGCGCCTTCACCTGGTACCCCGCCTCGGCGGGCCTGGACGAGTGGCGTCACCTGTACCGCGAGGTCACGACGGTGAACCGGGCCGAGTGCGACGCCGGGCGCCACCTGCTCTCGTGGTTCCGCCAGGCGGGCTTCACCGACGTCACCCCGGGGGCGAGCGTCTGGTGCTTCGCCAGCCCGGAGGACCGCACCTGGTGGTCGTCGCTGTGGTCGGAGCGCGTGCTGCACTCCGACTTCGCCCGCCAGGCGCGCGACTACGGCCTGGCCGACGACGTCACGCTCGAGCAGCTCCACGACGCCTGGCTCGAGTGGGGCGGGGCCGAGGACGGCTGGTTCGCCGTGCTGCACGGCGAGGTCATCGCGCGGGCCTGACCGGCGCCGGGCCGACGACCGCGTCGGCCGCTCCCGCCGAGACGATGTGCATGGCCCGCTCGAGGGGCCCGCGCCCGAGGACCGCGCGCCACAGGGTGCACGCGGTGACGGTGATCAGGACGAACGCGATGGTCACGGCCGCGCTCGGGTCGAACACGACGTCGCGCCCGAGGACGGCGATGGCGACCACCTGGCCCGTGTAGGCGGTGAGGGCGAGCGCACCCGTGGCCGCCAGGGGCCCGACCGTGCGCGGCCACCGCTCGCCCGCGATCAGGCACAGGCCGAGGACCGTCAGCACCACGCCGGTGTTGGCCAGCAGCTCCACGGTCGCGCTGCTGTGGGGCTCCGACGTGAGCAGCGGCCGGAGCAACGGGTGCGACGGGTCCAGCGCCCGTGCCGCCAGCGCGCCCGCCGCCAGGGCGAGCGCGGCCAGGCCGGCGCCCCAGGTCACGAGGGTCCGGGGCGTCGTCGGCAACCGCAGTACCCGGCCGACGGCCAGCCCGACGAGCAGGTACGCGATCCAGACCAACGGCGGGTAGTACCTCTGCCACAGGACCGCCCACGGACCCGCCGGCTCCCCGGCGGCGTCCCGCAGCCAGAGCACGAGGGGCGGCGCCGCAACCATCACGACGCCCGCCACGGCGATCAACGTCCGCGGCCGCCACGCGAGCGCCGCGGTCAGCATCGCGAACATCACCGCGTAGGCAGGCAGGATGATCACCACCGGTGTGCCGAGCGCCTCGAGGGCCAGACCCAGCGGCACGAGGAAGGCGGCCCGCGCGAGGATGCGCACGCGCGCATGAGCCACACGCGCAGCGTCGGCGCTGAGCAGGGCCGCCGACACGCCGGCCAGCAGCGCGAAGCCCGCCGCCGACCGCCCGTCGAACGCCTCGAGCCAGCTGCTCCCGCCCGGAAGGCGCGCGGCGTCGTCGTCGCCCACGTGGGCCACCACCATGCCGAGCACCGCGAGCCCGCGCGCGACGTCCACCCCGACGACGCGTGAGGAACCCACCCGCGCAGCGTAGAGAATGGTCCCGTGCGCATCGCCAGGTTCACCACCGGGGACGACCCCCGCTTCGCCGTCGTCGAGGACGAGACCCTCGTGGTCATCACCGGCGACCCGCTCTACATGCCGGTCCAGCCGACGGGGGAGCGGGTGCCGCTCGACCGGGACGACGTACGGCTCCTCGCGCCGGTCATCCCGCGGTCGAAGATCGTCGGCGTCGGCCGCAACTACGCCGACCACGCCGCCGAGATGGGCAACGCCGTCCCGACGACGCCGATGCTCTTCCTGAAGCCGAACACGTCGGTCATCGGTCCGGACGACCCGATCGTGCTGCCGGCGTGGTCGGAGGAGGTGCACCTCGAGGCCGAGCTCGCCGTGGTGATCGGCAAGGTGACCAAGGACGTCACGCCCGAGCGCGCCCTCGAGCGCGTCTTCGGCTACACGGTCGCCAACGACGTCACCGCGCGGGACGTCCAGCGCGCCGAGCAGCTGTGGACCCGCGCCAAGGGTTTCGACGGCTCGTGCCCGCTGGGCCCGTGGATCGTGCCCGGACTCGACGTCGACGACCTCCGGGTCACCTCGCGCGTCAACGGCGAGACCCGGCAGGACGGGCGCACCGCCGACCTCGTGCACGGCGTCGCCGAGCTCGTGGCCTTCGTCTCCGAGGTCTTCACGCTGCTGCCCGGTGACGTCATCCTCACCGGCACGCCGGCGGGGGTGTCGCAGGTCCGGCACGGCGACGTCGTCGAGTGCGAGGTCGAGGACATCGGCGTGCTCCGCAACCCGGTCATCCGGCGCGACTGACCGCGACCCCCGCGTCCCGCTCCCGCGCGACGCGGGCCAGCCACTCGCGCATCAGCGCGTCGAAGAGCGCGGGCTGCTCGAACTGGGCGTTGTGCCCCGCGGCGTCGAGCACCGCGTAGGTGGCGTGCGGGAAGGTCTCGGCCAGACGCCACTGGTCGCGATACCCGACGGCCGGGTCCTGCCGCCCCGCGATCACGAGGACGGGGGCGTCGGTTGTCGCGTCCTCGCGCGCCACCTCCAGCCGCGGGGCGAGGACCTCCTCGAGGTACCTCTCGTCGGCGGCGGCCAGCCCCGGGAGCACCTCCGCGGCGTACCTGTCCCACACGTCGCGCGTCTGGCGGACGTTGAGCTCGAGGAAGCCGTCGCGCACCGCCGGGTCGAGGGAGGCCACGAGCGCGTCGTCACGCTCGGCGACCGCGTGCTCGGCCACCTCGTTCGCCCGCGGCCGCACCGACGGGCAGATCAGAGCGAGGCCCAGCGCGTCCGCCCGGTGCGCGAGGACCGCGCGCGCCAGGTACCCGCCGTAGGACTCGCCGACCACCGCGTACGGCCGCCCGGGGGCGATGGCATCGAGCACGCCCAGCAGCACGCCGACGGTCGCTTCGCCGCTGTCGACGCCCGGGTGTGCGGGCGTGCCACCCCGGCCAGGGAGGTCGGGGTAGATGCGCAGCCACCCGTCGTCGTCGCCGAAGAGCGGCTCCAGACACCCCGTCATGAGGCGTCGGTCGACGCCCCAGCCGTGGATCATGAGGAGCGGGGTGCCGTGCCCGTGCACCTCGACCTCGACCTGGACGTCGCCGACCGGAACCGTGGTGATCATGGGTGCGGAGGCTAGCGGCCGCCTCTGACACGTGCTAGGGCGGCGGCCCGCACGTCACCGCGCACCGGTGGTCCGCGGGGAGGCCCACGGTCGGCCACTACGCTTGGGCGCACCATGACGACACCTGCCACCGCCCCCGCGGGTCCTGCGACTGGCTCCGCGATCCGCGTCCGCTTCTGCCCCTCGCCGACCGGGAACCCCCACGTCGGCAACATCCGGACCTGCCTGTTCAACTGGGCGTACGCCCGGCACACGGGCGGCACGTTCGTCTTCCGGATCGAGGACACCGACGCGGCGCGCGACAGCCAGGAGAGCTACGAGCAGCTCGTCGAGGCCATGCGCTGGCTCGGCATGGACTGGGACGAGGGCGTCGAGGTCGGCGGCCCGTACGGCCCCTACCGCCAGTCCGAGCGCATGGACGTCTACTCGGGCGTCGCCCGCCGCCTGCTCGAGGGCGGCTTCGCCTACGAGTCCTTCAGCACGCCCGAGGAGGTCGAGGCCCGCCACCGCGCCGCCGGGCGCGACCCGAAGCTCGGCTACGACGGGTTCGACCGCGACCTCACCGAGGAGCAGAAGGCCGCCTACCGCGCCGAGGGCCGTGAGCCTGTGCTGCGCATCCGGATGCCCGACGAGGACGTCACGTTCACCGACCTCATCCGCGGCGAGCTGACCTTCCCGGTCGGCTCCGTGCCGGACTACGTCATCGTGCGTGCCAACGGGCAGCCGCTCTACACGCTGACCAACCCGGTCGACGACGCGCTCATGCGCATCACGCACGTCCTGCGGGGGGAGGACCTGCTCTCGTCCACGCCGCGCCAGGTGGTGCTCTGGCGGGCGCTCGCCGCGCTCGGCCTGGCCGACCACGAGCCGGTGTACGGCCACCTGCCCTACGTCATGGGCGAGGGCAACAAGAAGCTCTCCAAGCGCGACCCGGAGTCGAACCTCTTCCTGCTGCGCGAGTGGGGGTTCGTCAAGGAAGGGCTGCTCAACTACCTGGCGCTCCTGGGCTGGTCCATCGCCCCGGACAACGACATCTTCAGCGTCGAGGAGATGATCGCGGCCTTCGACGTCGCCGACGTCAACCCCAACGCGGCGCGCTTCGACCTGAAGAAGGCCGAGGCGATCAACGCGGCGCACCTGCGGATGCTCCCGCCGGAGGTCTACCGCGAGCGGCTCGTGCCCTACCTGCACGCGGCCGGGCTCGTCGGCGCCCAGGAGTACGCCGCGCTGACCGAGCGCGAGCGTGCGCTGCTCGACGCGGGCGCCCCGCTCGTCCAGGAGCGGATGAACCTGCTGCGCGAGGCCCCGGGCATGCTCGGCTTCCTCTTCGCGCGGACCGTCACCGTGGAGGACGACGCGCGGGCCGCCCTCGGGGCGGACGCGGGCGCCGTCCTCGGGGCCGCGCGCGGTGCCCTCGAGGCGCTCGACGGCCCGTTCGAGGCGGCCGCGATCCAGGCGGCACTCCAGGTGGCCGTGGTCGAGGGGCTCGGCCTCAAGCCGCGCGTCGCCTTCACGCCGCTGCGGGTGGCCGTCACGGGCCGTCGGGTGTCCCCGCCGCTCTTCGAGTCGATGGAGCTGCTCGGCCGCGACGAGACGCTGGCCCGCATCGACGCCCTGGCTGCCGCACTGTGAGCGACCGGCTCGTCGACGGCGTCCTCTTCGACATCGACGACACGCTGGTCGACACGCAGCAGGCCTTCGCGGCCGCACTCGCGGACGTCGCCCGGCACTACCTGCCGCACCTGGGCCAGGATCGGCACGGCGAGGTGCTCGCCACCTGGCGTGCGGACGTCGGCGGGCACTACCGCGCCTACACGCGCGGTGAGGTCGGCTACCTCGAGCAGCGGATGGCGCGCGCGAACGCCCTGCACGCCGAGTACGGGGGGACGCTGCTCGACGACGAGGGCTACCGCGAGTGGAACGCCGTCTTCGAGGCCGGGTTCGCGCAGGCGTGGGCGGCGCACCCGGACGCGATCCCGGTCGTCGAGCAGCTGCTCGCCGCGGGCGTCGCCGTCGGGGCCTTGACGAACGCGGGCGTGGCCTACCAGACCACGAAGCTCGCGAAGGCGGGCCTGTCGCACGTCCCGGTACTCGTCGGTGTCGACACCTTCGGCGTCGGCAAACCCCATCCGGACACCTTCCTCGAGGCGTGCCGGCGGCTGGGCACCGAGCCCGGCCGGACCGCCTACGTCGGCGACGAGCTCGACATCGACGCGCTCGGCGCGGTGCGCGCCGGGCTGGTCGGCGTCTGGGTCGACCGCCCCGACGGGCGTCGGCACGCGATCACCGACACCGAGGTCTCCGCGGCGCGGGCCGTGGGCGTCCACGTCATCACGTCGCTCGCGGGCCTGCGGGAGGCTCTCCGCCTCGCCTGACCCCGGGCCGGTGCGGTCGCCGGGTCGCGGTCGGAGACTGCCCCGGTGCCGCCGGGATGGCGATCCGTCCCCGCGGGCGCGGGCCGAGGTCGTAGCCTCGCGTCATGGCGCGCTGGGCAAGGTCACCGCAGGACGCCGTGCTCGTCCTCGTCGCGACGGCACGCGAGCTCGGGCACGACCCCGAGCGGTTGACGCCGCGTCAGTGTCTCGACACGTGGGTCGCGACCGCGCACGCGCCCTTCCGGGTGCCCCGCGGGCCCGAGGCGGACGTTCTCGGCTATGCCTTCGGGACGGACGACGGCTGGTTCCACCTCGAGCTCGTCCGGCGCTTCGCCTGTCGCGAGTCGGACGAGCACTGCACCGTCCGCTACGACGTGCGCGTGCCGGCGACCCCTGAGCTGGAGGCACTCGGCCGGGTGGCCGAGTGGTGCTTCGAGGCGCCCGCCTCGCCGGACCGTCGCGCCTGGGCGACGGCCGTCGGCGCCCGTCCCGAGTGGGCGGTGCTCGACCGGGTCACCGGCGCCGAGGTGACGCTCAGCGCGGACTGCGTCTAGCCACGCACCCACAGCGCGACCGCCGCGGCCGTCCCGACGACCACGATGACGGCCCGCAGCACCGGTGCCGGGATGCGTCGCCCGAGCCGGGCGCCGAGGACACCGCCGGCCGCTGCACCCACGGCGAGGATCGCCGAGATGGCCCAGTCGACCTCCCCGGAGACCGTGAACACGACGGCCGACACCAGGTTCGCGACGCCGGCGAGCACGACCTTGGCGCCGTTCGCCCGGTGCAGGTCGGTGGACCACGCGATGCCGAGGAGCGCGAGGAGCACGACCCCCTGCGCGGCGCCGAAGTAGCCGCCGTAGACACCCGTGGCGAGCACGCCGAGCCCGAGCCCGACGCCGACCGGGCGGGTCACGGCGTCGGCCAGGCCGGGCGGCGGAGGCTCGGTGAGCGTCTCGCCGCGGGCCAGTGCCGCCACAC
>JAEZZV010000359.1 GCA_023418375.1 Actinomycetes bacterium
CCTGGTGGAGCTCCTCGAGCGCGCGCGGCACGCGGCTGGGGTTGCGGTCGAGCAGGAGCTTGGTCGCCTCGACGCGGAGGTCGATCCCGGCCAGCGACTGGATGAACCCGTCGTGCAGGTCGCGCGCGATGCGGGCACGCTCGTCGGCCAGGCCCGCGCGCTCGTGCGCCGTGCGCGCCTGCCCGAGCACGAAGGCGAGCGCCGCCTGCGCGGCGAACGTCTCCGACAGGGCCAGGTCCGCCGGGGCGAACGGCGGGGCGCCCTTGCGCCGCAGGAGGATGAGCACGCCGAGGCTCTCCCCGCCGGACCGCAGGGGGACGTAGAGCGCGGGCCCGAACTGGCGCATCGGGGGCAGGGGGTGCCGCTCCTGCACGGACGACGGCGTCGCGTCGCCCACCCCGGTGGCGAAGACCTCGATGGACCGCGCGCCGGGCGGCATCCGCAGACCCAGCAGCTCGTCGGCGGCGTGGCCGTCGACGATCTCCATCACGAGCTCCCCGCCGACCCCCGGGAGCACGAGCGCCGCGGTGTCCGCGCCGTCGATCTCGCGGGCGCTGGCGGCGACGGTGGCCAGCACCTCCTCGGCGTCCGCGCCCTCCAGCAGCATCGCCGTGATCTGCTGGCCGGCGGTGAGCCAGCGCTCCCTCCGGCGCTCGATCGCGTACAGCTCCGCGTTCTGGATCGCGACGGCCGCGGCCGCGCCGAGGGCCGTGACGACGGCCTCGTCCCCGGCGTCGAACCCGCCGGGCTTGTCGGCGAGGTAGAGGTAGCCGTACGTCTCCCCCATCACCCGCACGGCCGTGCCGAGGAAGGGGCCCATCGGCGGGTGCCCCTCGGGCCAGCCGAGGAACGCGGGGTGCGCGGTCAGGTCGTCCAGCCGCAGGACCCCCTCGTCCGGGATCCGGCCCAGGACGCCGACGGCGTGCGGCGGGTGCGCGAGCGCGGCGACGACGGCGCCGGGCACGCCCACCTGCACGAAGGTCCGGGAGGCCCCCCGCTCGTCGAGGATGTTGATCGCGCCGTAGCGCGCCCCCGTCATGGCGGTGCTGGCCTCGACGAACCGCTGCAGCAGGCTCGGCAGGTCCAGGTCGGCCGCGAGGGCCAGGACCGCGCGCAGCAGGTCGGTGGTGGCCTCCGCCTCGTGTCGGGCGGCGGCCGGGAGCGTGGGATGACGGTCCTGGACCGACGTGCGTTCGCGTGCCATGGCACCGACAAGTCTAGGACCAAGGTCCTAGCGTCATCGAGCGTCCTTCCCGGGTTCGCCCTCCCGCGCGCCCGGCGGTCCCCGGCCGAGCCAGGTCACCCGCATGCCTCACGATCGGCCGGGATCCCGCCGCGGTGAGGTGTCCGGAGCCCGTGGGCCCGCGTGGGTGGCGCGTGCCACACTCGCCCGATGACGCCCGCGGCGCGCACGGTGGTCCGCACGTACCTCGTGCTGATGGCTGGCAACACGCTCGCGACGTCGCTCATCTGGGGCATCAACACGCTGTTCCTGCTGGACGCCGGCCTGAGCAACCTCGAGGCCTTCGCCGCGAACGCCTTCTTCACGCTCGGGATGGTGCTCTTCGAGATCCCGACGGGCGTGGTCGCCGATGCGCGTGGCCGGCGCGCCTCCTTCCTGCTCGGCACCGTCGTGCTCGCGGCGAGCACGTTCTGGTACTACCTGCTGTGGGCGACGAGCGGCCCGTTCTGGCTCTGGGCGGTCGTCTCGGTCCTCATCGGGCTGGGCTACACGTTCTTCTCGGGAGCCACGGAGGCGTGGCTGGTCGACGCCCTGGCGTGGGCGGGCTACACGGGCGCCCTGGAGCGGGTCTTCGGCAGGGCGCAGGTCGTCTCCGGCGTGGCCATGCTCGTGGGCGCCGTCGGCGGCGGGGCGCTCGCCCAGGCCACCTCGCTCGGCGTGCCGTTCCTCGCCCGGGTGGGCGCGCTGGCGCTCATGGCGCTCGTCGCGGCCGCGTGGATGCACGACCGGGGCTTCACCCCCGACCGCGGCGCGTCCCCCGGGCAGGCGGCGCGCAGCATCCTCCGCGCCTCGCTGCGGCACGGGCTGGGCAACCCCCCGGTGCGCTGGCTCATGCTCGCGGCGCCGTTCGTGTCCGGCGTCGGCATCTACGCCTTCTACGCGATGCAGCCCTTCCTGCTGGACCTGTACGGCGACCAGGGCGCCTACACCGTCGCCGGGCTCGCGGCCGCCATCCTCGCCGCCTCCCAGACCGTGGGAGGCCTGCTCGCGCCGACCCTGCGGCGCCTCGTCGCGCGCCGGACGTCGGCGATCGTCCTGGGCACGCTGGCGTCCGCCGCGGCGCTCGCCGCCCTCGGCCGCACCAGCGCCTTCGCGGTGGCGCTCGGCCTGCTCGTCGTCTGGGGCCTGGTCGAGGCCGCCGTCCAGCCCGTGCGGCGGGCCTACCTCAACGACCTCATCCCGGGTGCCCAGCGCGCCACCGTGCTCTCGTTCGACTCGCTCATGGCGAACCTCGGCGGCATCGGGATCCAGCCCGCGCTCGGCCGCGTCGCGGACCTGCGCGGCTACGGCGCGTCCTACGTCGTCGGCGCGGCCGTGCAGCTGGTGGCCGTCCCGTTCCTGCTGGCCAGCCGACGCCGACGGCACCCCGCCGACCGGGGCGTCCGCACGCTCCCGGCACCCTGACCGCAGGTGCCCGATCAGTCGTCGCGCCGGTGCCGGTCTGCCCTCCCACGCACTCCGTCCGGGAGGACACCATGGACGACGCACCCGCTCAGGGGCACGAACCGCCGGCGGACGAGCCGCAGCCCGGCCGGCCGCTCGCCTGGCCGAGCCCGCCGCCGCAGACCGTCGAGCACGCCGTGGCCCTGCTGGCCTCGGCGTGGACCCGCACCAGGGGCGCGGCGTGAGCGCGGGCGGACGCGGCCGCGCCGGGGCCGGCGGCGGGAGGGCCGGGACCGACGTCGGGGGCCGATGGCAGCATGGACGGGTGACCTGGGACTTCGAGGCCCCGCTGTGGCTGTGGGACGCGCGGCAGGCCGACGCGTGGACCTTCGTGAGCCTGCCGCCGGACGTCGCGGACGACGTGCTCGACGCGGGCGGGGCCGTCACCCGGGGATTCGGCTCGCTGCGCGTCGAGGTCACCGTCGGGGCGACCACGTGGCGGACGTCCGTGTTCCCCTCCAAGGGGCTCGCCACGTACGTGCTGCCGATCAAGCGTGTGGTCCGACGCGCGGAGGGCCTCGCCGAGGGTGACACGGCACGCGTCCGGCTCCGGCTCGTCGACATCTGATGCCGCACGGGGCGAAGCGGACAGTTTCCCCCCCGTCCGTTCGTCTCACCCCCTCATGTCCGGCCCACGCGGTCCGATGGAGTGACGTGGGCGACGGGCGACGTGCGCGAACGAGCGACGACCCGATCCCGCCGGACCACCTCGTCCGTTTCCTCGCATCGGTGAGCCGGTGCGCCGACATGGCCTCGGCCGTGCAGGCCGCCGCCGAGCTCGCGGCGCAGGGGCTCGGGGCCGAGGCCGGTGCGGCGACGGTCGGTCGCACCGCCACGTCCGTCGTCGGCTTCGGCAACCTCGCCGACCCGGTGGCCGAGCTCCTCGTCGACGCCCCGGGCGACGACCCCGTGGACGTTGCCGGGGTGGGCGTGTGCCACCGCCTCTCCGCCACCTGGAACGCCGGCACCAGCGGCCGCCTGTCGGTGGCCCGGACCGGTGAACCCTTCACCGCCGAGCACGGGCAGCTGCTGCTCGCGATGGCCGGTGGCCTCGGGCTCGCGCTGGACATGATCGGCGCGCTCGAGCGCCAGGCGAACTCCGAGCGGCTGCTCACCGTGCTGCTGGACGTCCAGCGCGCCATCTCGCACCGCGCACCCCTGGCCACGATCCTGACGACGATCACCGACGGCGCCTCGAGGGTGCTCAACGGCTGGCCGGTCGCCCTCGTCCTGGACGACGACGCCGGCCGCCCGCTCGTCGCGGGCGCCGACGTGCCCGATGCGCCGACCACCCTCTCCGTCCCGGTCCACGTGCACGGCGTGCCCGCGGGCGAGCTGCGCACGACGGCCCCGAACGGCGCGACGGCCGGCCCGCTGGAGCTGGAGCTGCTGCAGACGTTCGCCGAGCACGCGAGCCTCGCGCTCACGGAGGCACGCACGTTCGAGGCGTTCCAGGAGGCGTTCTGGGACGGGCTGACCGGTCTGCCGACACGTCAGCTGCTCGTCGACAGGCTGCGGCACCTGCTGCGGGACGCCGACACGGACGGCCTGCCCTCCCTGCTCCTGCTGCACCTCGACCGCTTCGGTGAGGTCAACGACATCCTCGGCCGCGCGTCGGGCGACGAGCTGCTCCAGCAGGTCACCGAGCGGCTGCTCGCGACCGTCGCGACGGACGCCACGGTCGCCAGGTTCGGGGGTGCCGAGTTCGCCGTGCTCCTGCCCGGCCCGGCGCGCACCGCGCCCGAGTCGGTGGCGCGCCGGGTCATCGCGACGCTCGAGCGTCCGTTCACGGTCCAGGGGACGCTCGTCCACGTCGGTGTGGCCGTCGGCGTCGCGCACGCGGCCGACTGCGGCGCCCGCGGCGCCGACGAGCTGCTCTCGAACGCCGACGTCGCCCGCTACCGCGCCCGCGCGGCCGGCAGCGGGGCCGTCGTGACCTACGACGGGCACATGCGCGCCGCGCTGCTCGAGCGCCTGGAGATGCAGGCCCACCTGCAGACCGCGCTGGACCGCCACGAGCTGGTGCTGCACTACCAGCCGATCGTCGAGCTGGCGTCCGGGCGCTCGATCGGCGTCGAGGCCCTGCTGCGGTGGACCCACCCCGACCGCGGCGCCGTCGCGCCGTCGGACTTCATCCCGATCGCCGAGGTGACCGGCGCCATCGTGCCGATCGGCCGCTGGGTGCTGGAGACCGCATGCCGCCAGATCGCCCGCTGGCGGCTCGTCGACCCCGGGCTGACCATGAACGTCAACGTCTCGGCGCACCAGCTGCGCGACCCCGGCTTCCCCGACGACGTCCGCCGGGCCCTGGACACGAGCGGCCTGCCCGGGTCGGCGCTCATCATCGAGATCACCGAGTCGGTGCTCCTCGAGGACGACGACCAGACGCTGGAGAGCCTGCGCACGCTGAAGGACCTGGGGGTCGCCGTCGCGCTGGACGACTTCGGCACCGGGTACAGCGCGCTCGGCTACCTGCGCCGCTTCCCCGTGGACATCCTCAAGATCGACAGGTCGTTCGTCTCGGGCGGCGACGCGGAGCCCGACGACGGCGACCAGCTCGTCCGCACGATCGTCGAGCTCGGGCGCGCCTACGAGCTGGACATCGTCGCGGAGGGCATCGAGGACGAGGACCAGCGTCAGCGCCTGGTGGAGCTCGGCTGCAGCCACGGCCAGGGGTACCACTTCGGCCGCCCCGCGGACGGCGAGACGTTCGACGCACGGCTCGCCACCGTCCACCCCCTCGTGCCGCGCCCGCGTCCTCCCCGGGGCCGCCGGACGGCCGGGGACCGGCCGGGTCTCGCGGGGCCCGGCCGCTTCTGAGGCGCGCGCGAGGCGCAGCCCGGCGACGCCCGCGGCGGGTCAGACGCCCGGGGCGCAGGCGGCCTGGCCGAGCTCGTACAGCCCGGCGCGGTCGCCCTCCTGGTACGAGCGCAGGCGGCCGGAGTCCTCGGGGTACATGAGCTGGTCGGCCTCGTCGACGTGGTCCAGGCCGACGAGGTGGCCGAGCTCGTGGTGCAGCACGGAGACCCACGCCTCCTGCCCCGTCGGGTCGTCCGGGTACCTGCGCAGCTCGGTGTCGAGGTAGACCTCACCGCTGACGCGGGCGACGACCTGCGTGGTGAGGTCCTTGCGGGCCTCGCTGAGGGCGAGACCGACGACGTCCTCCTCCATGTCGCGCACCTTGTCGTCGTCCGTCCAGGCCACGAGCACCGGCGCCCATCGGTCCCCGTACCGCTCCGGCTGGAACGACGCCCGGCTGAGGTCGGGGCGTTCGGTGGTCTCGCCGTCGTAGACGAAGACGAGACCGGAGACCTCGGTGATGTCGCCGAGGACGGAGAGCAGCTCCTCCAGGAACCCGGCCGGCGCACCCTCCAGGTTGACCACCACGTGGATCGGTCGGCACGGCGACCAGCCCACGGGCTCGCCGTCGCCGTAGGTCTCCAGGAACGCGTACTCGTCGGACGGCGTGGGCGGCGGCGCGACCTCGCGCAGCCGCGTCGCCTCCTCGCCGAACCCCGGGGTCGGGATCAGCACCGACGACGAGACCGGCGGCGGCAGCTCCGCGGGGTCCGCGGCCCGCACGAGCGCGGAGGAGTCGTCGGCGCCCGGCTCCGCGGGACCCGTGAGCTGGTCCACGCCGACGACGATCCCCACCATCACCAGTGCCCACACGAGGACCGTCGCGACGATCACGGGCCCGTTCCCGCGGCGGCGCGGTCGTTGGTCGAGGGGCGGCACGACAACGGCGGAGCCGGCCGCGAACGGCTGGGGGTACGGCTGGGCGTACGGCCGGGCATACGGCTGCTGGGCGTACGGCTGCGCGTAGGGCTGCTGGGGGTACGGCTGCCGGGGGTACGGCTGCTGGGCGTACGGCTGCTGGGCGTACGGCTGCGCGTAGGGCTGCTGGGGATACGGCTGGGCGTACGGCTGCTGGGCGTACGGCTGCGCGTGGGGCTGGGGGTACGGGGACACGGGCGGTGGGCCCGGCGGAGCGCCGGGGGGCCCGAAGGGTCGCTGCCGATCACCGCCGGCCTGGGGCACCTGCCCGCCGTCGTACCCGCTCACACCCGTCCCGTCCTGCCGCACCGGTCCGCGGACCGCCCTCCCCTGCGCTCCCGAACCTAGCGGACCGCCCGGCCGACGCGCGTCGAGGGGGGCGGGCGAAGATCCGGTGC
>JAEZZV010000372.1 GCA_023418375.1 Actinomycetes bacterium
GGCCAGGGCCACCGCCAGCGCCGGGTCCGCAGCGCCGTCGTCGGCGGCGAACCGCGAGGTCGGCGGCAGCTCGCGGGCTGCCACTACGGCCGCCCGGCGACGTCCAGGGCCTGCGGGAGGGTGAACGCGCCGGCGTAGAGGGCCTTGCCCACGATCGCGGCCTCGACCCCGAGCGGGACCAGCTCACGCAGGGCGGCCAGGTCGTCCAGCGACGAGATGCCGCCCGAGGCGACCACCGGCGCGTTCGTGCGCGCGCAGACCTCGCGGAGCAGGTCCAGGTTCGGGCCGCGCAGGGTGCCGTCCTTCGTCACGTCCGTGACGACGTACCTCGAGCAGCCCGCGTCGTCGAGCCGGGCGAGCACCTCCCACAGGTCCCCGCCCTCGCGGGTCCACCCCCGGGCGGCCAGGGTCGTCCCACGCACGTCGAGCCCGACGGCGACCGCGTCGCCGAACCGCGCGATCGCCGAGGCGGTCCACTCGGGGTCCTCGAGCGCGGCGGTGCCGAGGTTGACCCGGGCGGCACCGCTCGCGAGCGCGCGCTCGAGCGAGGCGTCGTCGCGGATGCCGCCCGACATCTCCACCTGCACGTCCAGCGCGCCCACCACCTCGGCGAGCATCTCGGCGTTCGAGCCGCGCCCGAAGGCCGCGTCCAGGTCGACCAGGTGGATCCACTCGGCACCGCCGGCCTGCCAGTCGAGTGCTGCCTGCAGCGGGCTGCCGTAGGACGTCTCGGAGCCTGCCTCGCCCTGGACCAGGCGGACGGCCTGGCCGCCCGCGACGTCGACGGCGGGCAGCAGGACCAGGCGGGACATGCGGTTCTCCCTCGGGGCGATCGGCGACAGGTCGGGGCGGGACCACGTCGGGCGGGTGGGCCGGCGACGGTCCGCAGGCTAGCGGAGCGTGCCGAGCCAGTTGCGCAGCAGCTGGGCGCCGGCGTCGCCGGACTTCTCCGGGTGGAACTGGGTGGCCGCCAGCGGTCCGTTCTCCACGGCGGCCACGAAGCGGCCGCCGTGCTCGGCCCAGGTGACCGTGGGCGGGCGGAACCGGCCGCCGCCGAGCGAGGCGAAGGACCGCGCCGCGTAGGAGTGCACGAAGTAGAACCGCTCGTCGTGCAGCCCGTCGAAGAGGACGCTGTCGGCCGGGGCGTCGATGCGGGACCAGCCCATGTGCGGGACCACCGGGGCCTCGAGACGGTCGACGACGCCCGGCCACTCCCCCAGGCCCTCGGCGCGTACCCCGTGCTCGACCCCCGCCTCGAAGAGCACCTGCATGCCGACGCAGATGCCGAGCACCGGTCGGCCGCCGGCCAGGCGCCGCTCGATCACCTGGTCGCCGCGGACGGCGCGCAGGCCGGCCATGACGGCCGCGAACGCACCGACTCCCGGGACGACCAGGCCGTCCGCCTCCTCCGCCGCCGCATGGTCCGCGGTGAGCTGCACGACGGCGCCGGCGCGCTCGAGCGCGCGGACGGCGGACCGGACGTTGCCGAAGCCGTAGTCGAGGACGACGACGTTGGGAGAGGTCACCCGGCCAGGGTAACCAGCGATCCGGGGCGCTTCGCCGACGTCTCAGGCCGACCGGTCGGGGCCGCCGGCGCGACCGGCATCCCGGGCGGCCCGGCGCGTCGCTCGCGAGACGGCGGCCAGGGTCCGGGTCGCGCGCCACCGGGACATCCCGACGCTGGTCACGGCGCCGGGCTGGGCTTCGGCGTCCACCTGCCCGAGCAGGAGCTGCTCGACCACGGCGGGTGCGCCGTCCAGCACGAGCCCCGGCGACATCACCGTGCCTTCGGTGCCGCCGCTCCAGCGGCTGGCCTCGATCTGCCCGTCGCGCTGGGTGAGCAGCAGTACCGGGACGCCCGGGAGCAGAGCCGACACCGCGCGCGCCACGGCGCCGGGAGCGCCCTCGGCCGTGTCCCGGCACCATGCGAGCGCGCCGATCGGCGTCGGGACGACGTCGACCCGCAGTCGCTGCAGCGCACAGGCGGCCGCGAGGGCCTCGGGGACCGCGACCTGGGTGAGGACGACGGCGGCGGGGGGCAGCTCGCCCATCGACTACAGCGCGCCCTTGGTCGAGGGGACGCCCTGGACGCGGGCGTCGGGCTCCACCGCTGCCCGCAGCGCGCGGGCGAGCGCCTTGAACTGCGCCTCCACGATGTGGTGCGGGTCGCGCCCGGACAGCACCCGCATGTGGATGCAGATCCCGGCGTGGTGCGCGATCGACTCGAGCACGTGCCGCGTGAGCGACCCTGTGAAGTGCCCCCCGATGAGGTGGTACTCCTGGCCGGCGGGCTCGCCGCGGTGCACGAGGTAGGGGCGCCCGGAGACGTCGACGACGGCCTGCGCCAGCGCCTCGTCGAGCGGCACCATGGCGTCGCCGAACCTCGAGATGCCGGCCTTGTCGCCGAGCGCCTGACGCAACGCCTGGCCCAGGCAGATCGCGACGTCCTCGACCGTGTGGTGGGCGTCGATGTGCGTGTCACCCGTCGCCCGGACCGTGAGGTCCATGAGCGAGTGCTTGCCCAGCGCGGTGAGCATGTGGTCGTAGAACGGCACACCCGTGGCGATCTCGGTGCGCCCCGAGCCGTCCAGGTCGAGCTCGACGAGGACGTCGGACTCCGACGTCGTCCGCTGCACACGTCCGGTGCGGGTCATCACAGCCTCCCCTTGGTCACGTCGAGCAGTGTCTCGCGGAAGCGGGCCATCTCCTCCGGGGTGCCGATCGACACGCGGAGCCACCCGGGCGGGCCCACCTCGCGGATGAGCACGCCACGGTCGAGCAGTCCCTGCCAGACGGAGTGCCGATCGTCAAGCTCGCCGAAGAGCACGAAGTTGGCGTCGGAGTCGGCCACCCGCCAGCCCTGCCCGCGCAGCCACGCGACTGTCGCGTCGCGCTCGTCGCGCAGGCCCGCGACCTGCGCCATCAGCTCACCGGAGTGCGCGAGCGCCGCGCGGGCGACGGCCTGCGTCACCGCGGACAGGTGGTAGGGCAGGCGCACGACACGCAGGGCGTCCACCAGGGCCGGTGCAGCAGCGAGGTACCCGATCCGGGCACCGGCCATGCCGAACGCCTTGGACATCGTGCGGCTGACCGCGAGGTTGGGGTGGTCGGCGAGCAGCTCGAGCGCCGAGGGCGTCCCCGTCCGGCGGAACTCGCCGTACGCCTCGTCCACGACGACGACACAGCCGCCGGGGACGGCGTCGGCGGCCTCGAGGACCACCTCGACCGTCGCCCGCGGCAGCGCGGTGCCCGTCGGGTTGTTCGGGCTCGCCAGGAGCACGACCGACGGCCGGTGCTCGGCGACCACCGCCGCCGCGTGGGCAGGGTCGAGGCTGAAGTCCTCGGCACGCCGCCCGACCACCCAGGCGGTCGCGGTGTCGCGCGCGTACTCGGGGTACATCGAGTAGGTCGGCGCGAACGAGAGCGCGGTGCGACCCGGCCCGCCGAACGCCTGGAGCAGGTGCAGCATGACCTCGTTCGAGCCGTTGGCGGCCCACACCTGGTCGACGTCGAGCGCCACGCCCGACTCGGCGAGCAGGTACGCCGCCAGGTCGGCGCGCAGGCCGCGGAACTCGCGGTCCGGGTAGCGGTTGAGGCCCCGCGCGGCCTCGGCGACCGCCGCGGCGATCTCGGCGACGACGCCGGCCGACGGTGCGTACGGGTTCTCGTTGACGTTGAGCACCACCGGCACGTCGAGCTGCGGGGCGCCGTACGGCTCGAGGCCGCGCAGGTCCTCGCGCAGGGGAAGTCGGGCGCCGTCGGCGCCGGCGGGTCCAGGCATGGGCCGATGGTAGCGACGGCCCCTGGGCCCGTGCCCGCGGGTTTCAGGCGGCGGGCGCCGGCCCCGCGGGCCCCGCGGCGTCGCCC
>JAEZZV010000017.1 GCA_023418375.1 Actinomycetes bacterium
CCACCGGACCGCGTCCGGGCAGGTGCCTTGGCGGCGGGCTTCTCGCCGGTCCGCGCGGCGGGCGGGGTCGCGCGGCGGCCCGAGGACGGCTTGCGGGAGCCAGACGGCGTGGACGGCGTCACGATCCCGAACCTACCGACCGCCCGCAGCTCGCGACATTCGGGGTCGCAGACGGGTGAACGTGGCACCGGCGCGCCCGTCGCGTGGTGGCGCTCAGGCGGGCGGCGCGGTGGGGGCAGCGGGGCGGCGGGGGACAGGGGTTGCGTCGTCGCACGGCCAGAGCGTAAGCGCTTGCAGTCCTCTGCCCGCGGGACCACGCGGTCCGGCCGGAGTTTCCCTGCGCCAGGCGGGTGAAACGCGCTGTGGCGCTCGCCACGTGAGACGACCGGATTCTCGCCCCTGACCTGCGCCGTCGCGCCCGAGGGATGTAAGCGCTTGCAGCAAGCCCTGGAAACGCGCATTCCCGACCGCGTAGGGTGCCCGCCGTGAGAGCTATCCGTCGTTTCACCGTCCGCACCGTGCTGCCCCCCGAGCTGGTGCCCCTCGATGAGCTGGCGCACAACCTGCGCTGGTCCTGGCACGCGCCCACGCGTGACCTTTTCGCCGGCATCGACCCGGCCCTCTGGACGCAGGTCCACGGTGACCCGGTCGCGCTCGTCGGCGCGCTCGGCCCGGACCGCCTCGCCGCGCTCGCCGCCGACGGCGAGTTCGTCGCCCGCGTGCGCGCGGCGGTGGAGGACCTGCACCGGTACCTCGCCGCGCCGCTGTGGTACCAGACCAGGGCCGTCGAGGCCGCGGGCGGCGACGCCGCCGAGCTGCCGGCCGCCATCGCGTACTTCTCGCCCGAGTTCGGCATCACCGGCGTGCTGCCGCAGTACTCCGGCGGCCTCGGCATCCTCGCCGGCGACCACCTGAAGAGCGCGTCCGACCTGGGCGTGCCGCTGGTCGGCGTCGGCCTGCTCTACGACGCCGGCTACTTCAAGCAGAGCCTCACGCGCGACGGCTGGCAGGTCGAGTCGTACCCGCTGGCCGACCCCGACGGGCTGCCGCTCTCGCTGCTGCGCGAGGCGGACGGCACCCCCGCGCGGATCACGCTCGAGATGCCCGGCGGGCGCACGCTGCACGCGGCGATCTGGAAGGCCGACGTCGGCCGCGTGCCGCTGCTCCTGCTCGACTCGAACGTGCCCGAGAACGACGACCTCGCACGGCGGGTCACCGACCGGCTCTACGGCGGCGGCGGCGAGCACCGGCTCCAGCAGGAGCTGCTCCTCGGCGTCGGCGGCGTGCGCGCCCTGCGGGCCTGGTCGCGCCTCTCCGGCGCCCCGGAGCCGGAGGTCTACCACACCAACGAGGGCCACGCGGGCTTCCTCGGCATCGAGCGGATCCGTGAGCTGGTCACCGGCCAGGGCCTGACGTTCGCCGAGGCGCTCGAGGCGGTCCGCGCCGCCACCGTCTTCACGACGCACACCCCGGTGCCGGCGGGCATCGACCGGTTCGAGGCGTCCCTCGTCGCGAAGTACTTCGACGGCGCCAACGCCGTCCCGGGCGTGCCGGTCGCGGACGTCCTCGCCCTCGGGGCCGAGGACTACGACGGCGGCGACCCGACGCTGTTCAACATGGCGGTCATGGGCCTGCGGCTCGGCGGGCGCGCGAACGGCGTCTCGCTCCTGCACGGCGCGGTCTCGCGCGGCATGTTCAGCGGGCTGTGGGCCGGGCTGGACGAGGCCGAGGTGCCCATCACGTCGATCACCAACGGCGTGCACGGCCCGACGTGGACCGACCCCAAGCTCGCCGACCTCGCGTCGTCGCGTCTCGGCGAGGCTGAGCTCGCCGACGGCTCCGGCTGGCTGCGGACCGACGGCGTGGACGACCAGGCGCTGTGGGGCATGCGGCGGACGCTGCGCGCCCAGCTCGTGGCCGACGCGCGGGAGCGCGTCCGGGAGTCCTGGCGGCGGCGCGGCGCGAGCGGCGCCGAGCTCGGCTGGGTCGACGAGATCCTCGACCCCGACGTGCTCACGATCGGGTTCGCCCGACGCGTGCCGACGTACAAGCGGCTCACGCTCATGCTGAGCGACCCGGAGCGGCTCAAGAGCCTCCTCCTGCACCCGGAGCGCCCGATCCAGATCGTGGTGGCCGGGAAGTCCCACCCGGCCGACGACCAGGGCAAGCGGCTCATCCAGCAGCTCGTCCGGTTCGCCGACGACCCCGAGGTGCGGCACCGCATCGTCTTCCTGCCGAACTACGACATCGAGATGGCGCAGACGCTCGTGCCGGGCTGTGACGTCTGGCTCAACAACCCGCTGCGCCCGCTCGAGGCGAGCGGCACGTCGGGCATGAAGGCGGCTCTCAACGGCGGCCTGAACCTCTCGATCCTCGACGGCTGGTGGGACGAGTGGTTCGACGGCGAGAACGGCTGGGCGATCCCCACCGCCGACGGCGTCGAGGACCCCGACCGGCGCGACGACCTCGAGGCTGCCGCGCTGTACGACCTCATCGAGAGCCAGGTCGCGGCGCGCTTCTACGACGTCGACTCCCGCGGCATCCCGGTGACGTGGCTCGAGATGGTCCGGCACACCCTGGCCACGCTCGGCCCGAAGGTCCAGGCCACGCGCATGGTCGCCGAGTACGTCCAGCGCCTGTACGCGCCCGCCGCCCACTCGGGCCGCGCCCTCGACGGCCCCGGCTACCCGGCGGCCCGCGAGCTCGCCGCCTGGAAGGCGAAGGTGCACAAGGCCTGGCCGTCGGTCCGGGTGGACCACGTCGAGTCCGGCGGTGTCGGCGAGGTCGCGCAGGTGGGCGAGGTGCTGCACGTGCGCGCCTACGTCTCGCTGGGCGACCTCGCGCCCGAGGACGTCGCCGTCCAGGTGGCGTACGGGCGCGTCTCGGAGGCGGACGACCTGTCCGGGGTCCGGCTCGCCGACCTCGCCTGTGCGGAGTCGTACGAGGGCGGGCGCCACGCCTTCGCGGGCGAGGTGCGCCTCGAGGCGTCCGGTCCCTTCGGGTACACCGTGCGCGTCGTCCCGGCCCACGCGCACCTGGTCTCGCTCGCCGACACGGGTCTGGTGACGAACGCCGGCTGACGTGCCTGAGCACGGACAGCCGCTGATGTGACGGGTGGGGCTGGTGGGGACGCTGAGGCGTCCCACCGGCCCCATCGGTCACTCCCGTCCCCAACTGCGGCGGTCCGCGCTCGGCGAGCGGTCGCGCGGGGCGGTCGGCGGTCGCCGGCAGCAGGGTGGACCGCGCCGCTCAGGCCGTCTCGGCGGCCATCGACCGTCCGGCGACCCGGCCCGAGAAGAGGCATCCGCCGAGGAAGGTGCCCTCCAGCGCCCGGTGGCCGTGCATGCCGCCGCCGCCGAAGCCCGACGCCTCGCCGGCCGCCCAGAGGCCGGCCAGGACGGCGCCGTCGGGCCGTAGCACCCTGCCGGCGAGGTCCGTGTGCAGCCCACCGAGCGTCTTGCGGGTCAAGATCGAGAGCCGGACCGCCAGCAACGGCCCGTCACGCGGCTCGAGGAGCGGCCGGGGCGGCGCCACGCGGACGAGACGGTCGACGACGAAGCGCCGCGCCATCGCCGTCGCGACCACCTGCGGGTCCTTGCCCATGCCGGAGGTCACCTGCGCGTCGCGCGCCCGGATCGTCCGCCCGAGGGCCGCCGCGTCGATCCTGTCGGTGCCCGTGAGCGCGTTCATGCCCCGGGCGAGTGCGACGACGTCGTCGGCCCAGACGAACTCCGGCGACAGGGCCGCGAAGCGCTCCACCGGAGCGACGGCGCCCGGCAGCGCGCGCCGGACGACGCCTCGCACGTCCCGGCCGGTCAGGTCGGGGTTCTGGTCGGAGCCGGACAGGGCGAACTCGGTGCCCATGATCGCCTTGTTGAGGACGAACCAGGAGTGGTCGTCGCCACGGCCGACGACGTGCCGCAGCGCGCCGAGGGCGTCGAACCCGGGGAAGAGCGGCGCGGGCAGCCGCTGCCCGTCCGCGTCGAGCCACAGCGAGCTCGGGCCGGGCAGGATCCGGATGCCGTGCCGGCTCCAGACGGGGGAGTGGTGGGCGATCCCCTCCGGGTAGTGCCACATCCGGCCCGTGTGCACGACGTGTCCGCCGGCGTCGGCCGCCGCCGCTACCATCGCGCCGTCGACGTGGTCCGGCACGCCGGAGAGCATGCGCTGCGGCAGGTGGCCGTGGGCGACGGGCCAGGCGGCCCGGACGAGCTCGTGGTTCGCCCCGATGCCGCCAGAGGCGACGACGACGGCGTCGGCGGTGACCTCGAAGCGGCCCACCGTCATGCGCGACGACGGCGCGCCGCGCGGGGCGGGGTCGTCGGCGAGCACGTCGCCCGCGACGCCCGTGACGCGGCCGTCGGTCGTGACGAGCGACGTGACGCGATGCCGGAACCGCGTACGGAGCAGGCCGGCGGCCCGCGCCTCGCGCGCGGCCCGCACGAACGGCGCGCAGATCCCGGGCCCGGTGCCCCAGGTGATGTGGAACCGGGGCACCGTGTTGCCGTGCCCGCCCGCCGGGTAGCCGCCGCGTTCGGCCCACTGCACCAGGGGGAACCAGCGCACTCCGAGGCCGTGCAACCAGGCCCGGAGCTCGCCGGACGCGAAGCCGACGAACGCCTCCGCCCAGGCTCTCGGGGCTGCGTCGAGCGGGTCGTCGTCGGAGAACTGCGCGGAGCCGAGCCAGTCCGCCAGGGCCAGGTCTGCGCCGTCCCGCACGCCGAGGCGACGCTGCTCGGGGGAGTCGACGAGGAAGAGCCCGCCGAACGACCACCACGCCTGTCCCCCCAGGCTGGCGCGCGGCTCCTGCTCGAGGAGGACGACGCGGCGGCCCGCTGCGGTGAGCTCGGCGGCGGTCACGAGACCGGCGAGCCCGGCGCCGACGACGACGGCGTCGGCGCGCACGACCACGGTGTCAGGCATGGGGCGAGCGTAGGTGCACGTCGTCGACCGGGGAATCCCGGTGCAGCCCGGTGGGGGCGGGACCGGGGCCCCGGACCGCGTCAGGAGATATACAGGCGCAGGGAGAGCGGTTCGGCGACGAACGACGTGCCCGGCGCGAGCTCCGCATCACCGCCGGTACCCACGAGGTCCGGGTGCTCGACGGCGCTCTCCCATGCCAGGCGCCAGACGGCGGCGCCCGCGGGTAGCCCGTCGGCTGCCGAGAACTCCACCGGGTCGAGCGAGCCGTTCGCGATGAGGAGCGCCGCGCTGCCGTCGGGCGCGACGCGCACCATCTGCAGCGAGCGCACCTCCGGGTCGTGCCACGCGCCGTGGTCGAAGACGCCGCCGTCCGCGCGCCGCCAGTCGAGGTCCGGACGGTCGTCACCCGCGGCGGCCCGGTCCCGGCTCGACCGGCCCGTGTAGAAGGTCCACGTGCGCAGGGCGGGCAGCTCCCGGCGCAGCTGGAAGAGCCGGCGTGCGGTGGCGAGCAGGTTCGCGCCGTGCTCGTCGAGGTCCCAGTCGAGCCAGGAGATCTCGTTGTCCTGGCAGTAGGCGTTGTTGTTGCCCCGCTGTGTCCGGCCGAGCTCGTCACCGGCCGTGATCATCGGGGTGCCGGCCGAGAACGCCAGGGTGGCGAGCAGGTTCCGCTGGGACCTGCGGCGCAGCGGGAGGATCTCCACGCCGACGGCGGGGTCACGCGGTGGGCCGTCGATGCCGTGGCTCCACGACAGGTTGTTGTCCGAGCCGTCGCGGTTGCCCTCACCGTTCGCGTCGTTGCGCTTGTGGTCGTAGGTCACCAGGTCGGCGAGTGTGAAGCCGTCGTGCGCGGTGACGTAGTTCACCGAGGCGACGACGCCGCGGGAGGCGGGCGGGTCGCCGAGGCCGAACAGGTCCGCGGAGCCCGACAGCCGGGTGGCGAGCTCCCGGACGCCGTGGCCGGGACGGCCGCGCGCCTGATGTGCCGGGTCGGCGAGCCAGAACGTCCGGGCGCCGTCGCGGAACCGGTCGTTCCATTCGGCCAACGGCTCGGGGAACGCGCCGGTGCGCCAGCCCCCGGGGCCGAGGTCCCACGGCTCGGCGACGAGCTTGCAGTCCGCGAGCACGGGGTCCGTCTGCAGCGCGACGAGGAACGGATGCTGCGGCGTGAAGCCCGCATGGTCCCGGCCGAGGGTGACCGCCAGGTCGAAGCGGAACCCGTCGACGCCGACGTCCTGCGCCCAGTAGCGCAGAGAGTCGAGGGCCATCTGCACGACGCGCGGGCGTCGGAAGTCGAGGGTGTTCCCGCACCCCGTGAGGTCGACGAATCGGGCCGGGGCGGCGCCGTGGTGCATGTAGTAGACCGTCGGGTCCAGGCCGCGCCACGACAGCTGAGGGCCGTCCGTGCCGCCCTCGCAGGTGTGGTTGTACACGACGTCGAGCAGCACCTCGATGCCCGCCGCGTGCAGGAGGCGCACCATGCCCTTGACCTCGGCGAGGACGGCGTCCGGGCCGCTCGCGCGTGCCTCGGCGGTGGCGTACCCGGCGTGCGGGGCGAAGAAGCCGAGGGTGTTGTAGCCCCAGTAGTTCGTGAGCCCACGGGCCACGAGGTGCGGCTCGCTCGCGATCGCCTGGATCGGCAGGAGCTCCAGCGTCGTCACACCGAGGGCGGTGAGGTGCGCGATCGTCGCCGGGTGCGCGACGCCGGCGTACGTCCCGCGCAGGTGCTCGGGGACGCCGGGAAGCCGCTGGGTGAGGCCGCGGACGTGCGCCTCGTAGATGACCGTGTCCGGCCACGGGACGTGGGGGCGCGGTACGGGGTCACCGCCGAAGGACCCGTCCACGACGACGCCGTGGGGCACGTGGGCCCGGGAGTCCGTGGGGTCGAGCTCCGGCGTGCCGCCCACGGTGCGCCAGGTGTCGTCGACGCGCTGGCCGTGGACCTCCTGGCCCAGCCGGACGTTGCCGGCGACCCCGCGCGCGTACGGGTCGAGCAGCAGCTTGGCCGGGTTGTACCGCAGCCCGGCGTCCGGGTCCCAGCGCCCGTGCGCGCGGAAACCGTAGTGCTGACCTGCGCGGACGCCGGGGACGTGCGCGTGCCAGACGCCGTGCACGGGTCCCCCGAGGGCGACCCGCCGCTCGGCCCAGCCGTCGACGGCGGTCGCGTCGGGGTCGAGCAGGCACAGGTCCACGGCGTCGGCGTGCGAGGCCAGGACCGCGACGTCGACGCCGTCGCCCGCGAGGCGGACGCCGAGCGGGGGGACGGGTCGGCCGGGGGTCACAGGACAATACTGACGTACCGATGTGACCGCTCACGCCCGGTGCCGGCCGGGTGAACGCGCGGCGCATCGCGGTAGCCTTCGCGGGGCCCTGTCGACGGGCCGGAGGGACGGGCCGGCGGCGCCCGACCGGGAGAGCTGAGGTGCGATGAGGATCGTCGTGTGCGTCAAGCACGTGCCCGACCTGCAGGCCGAGCGCCGGTTCACGGCCGACGGTCGCGTCGACCGGGAGGGCACCGACGGCGCCCTGAACGAGCTCGACGAGAACGCGGTGGAGGCGGCCCTGCGCCTCGTCGAGGCCCACGGCGGCGAGGTCACGGTGCTGACCATGGGGCCGGACGGGGCCGAGGACGCCGTCCGCCGCGGTCTGCAGATGGGTGCCCACCGTGCCGTGCGCGTGAGCGACGACGCGCTCGCCGGGTCGGACGCCCTCGCGACGGCCGGCGTGCTGGCGGCGGCCGTCCGCCGCCTGGGCCAGGACGAGCCGGTGGACCTGGTGGTCACCGGGATGGCGGCGCTGGACGGCCTGATGTCGGTCGTGCCGACGCTGCTCGCCGCGCACCTGGACCTCCCGCAGCTCACCCTCGCCGCCGAGCTCGAGGTCGACCCTGCGGGCGGCCCGACCGGAACCGTGCGCGTCCGGCGCGACCTCGACCACGTGACCGAGGTCCTCGAGGCGCCGCTGCCGGCCCTGGTCAGCGTCACGGACCAGGCCAACGAGGCGCGCTACCCGGCCTTCGCCGGGATCATGGCCGCCCGGAAGGCGACGGTCACGGTCTGGTCGCTCCCGGACCTGGGCGTGGCCGCCGACGCGGTCGGCGAGGCCGGGGCCCGCACGCGCGTGCTCGCCGCGACCCCCCGAGCGCCCCGCGAGCCCGTCGTGGTCACCGACACCGGCGACGGCGGCGTTCGCCTCGCCGCCTTCCTCGCCGAGAACGGACTCCTGGCATGACCGCCGTGCTGATCCTCGCCGAGCACCACGACGGCGCCCTCCGCGCGTCGGCGTTGGAGCTCCTCACTGCCGCGCGGCCCCTCGGGCCCGTGCACGTCGCCTGGTTCGGCGCCCCGCCCGAGGACGTGTCGGCCCTGGCCGCCCACGGCGCGACGGTCGTGCACGTCATGGACGTCCCGAGCGCGGAGGCCGGCCTCCCGGCGTCGGTCGCGGTGGCGCTGGCCGCGCTGGCCGGCGAGCTCGGCGCCGACGTCGTGCTGCTGCCCTCGGGTTTCGAGGCCAAGGAGGTGGCCGCCCGGATCGCGGTCGCGACAGGCGCTGCGCTCATGGTCGACGCCACCACGGTCGAGCGCGCCGACGACGGTCGCGTCGTGACGACCCAGCAGGCGTTCGCGGCCTCCTGGATGCTGCGCTCCGCGGCGACGACCGAGCGCGCGGTCGTCACGCTGCGTTCGAACGCGGTCCGCGCCACGCCGGCCGAGGCTCCGGCGGCGGGGGAGGTTCGTGCCGCGTCGCCCGCCGTGCCCGCCGACGCGCGGGTGCGGGTCGTCGAGCGCACGCCGCGCCCCGCGTCCGACCGTCCGGACGTGGGGGAGGCACAGGTCGTCGTCGTCGGCGGGCGGGGCACGCAGGGTGACTTCGCGCCCGTGGAGGACCTCGCCGACGCCCTCGGCGCCGCCGTCGGCGCCACGCGCGACGTCACGGACGAGGGCTGGATGCCGCACGACGTCATGGTCGGCCAGACGGGCCAGACGGTCTCCCCCCGGCTGTACGTCGGTGCGGGCGTGTCGGGTGCGATCCACCACCGTGGGGGCATGCAGGCCTCCGGGACGGTGGTCGCGGTCAACGCCGACCCCGACGCCCCGATCTTCGAGTTCGCCGACTTCGGCGTGGTGGGAGACCTGTTCGAGGTGCTGCCGCAGGCGGCCGCGGAGATCCGCCGGCTGCGCACGCAGGGCTGACGGGGCGCCGGGTCAGAACCGGCGCAGCCACTCCAGAGCCGCGACGCCCTGGGCGAGCTGGAACGCGCGCACGTTCGGGATGCCCGGCGGCGGCGGCTGCACGGCCGCGTGCACGAAGTACCCGGTGAGGCCCACGAGGACGGCGCGGACGGCGTCGCCGTCGGCGCCCTGGGCGTTCGGGTGCGCCCAGAAGAGCCGGTCCGGGTCGCCGCCGCCCTGCATCGCGACGCTCGGCAGGGTCGCCAGGAGGTCCCACCAGGCCACGCCGTCGCGGCACGCGTGGGGCCAGTCGATGAGCCACACCCGCGTGTCCGGAGGTGTGGAGAGCATGACGTTGTCCGCGCGGAAGTCCCCGTGCACGAGGGTGCCGCCCACGCTCGCGGGCACGCCGTCCGGGGCGACGGCGAGCAGATCGGGCAGGTTCCGGCGCAGCCACTCGCCGTGCTCGCCGACGGCCACCATCGCGGCGTCGACGTCGGAGCCGACGGAGTCGAGGCGTTCCCAGCCCGCCGCGAGGTAGGACATGTCCGCCTCGAGCGGCTTCAGGCCCGGCGGGGCGGGCGTGCCGACCTCGGCCAGGTCGCGCAGCGCGTCGAGGGCGCGGGCGAGCTCGTCCGCGCGCCAGGGCTGCTCGGGCGCGCGGCCGTCGACGGGCTGGAGTCCCAGCAGCACCCAGGTGCCGTCGTCATGGTGCCACCACAGGTGCGGGGCGTTCACCTCGGGCGGCAGCTGGGCCGCGACGGCGATCTCCTGGCGGGCGAGGTCGGGGGAGTCGGGGTTCTGCTCGGGCGAGACCGCCTTGACGAACACCTGCGTGCCGTTGCCGAGGCCGAGCAGCGCCGCGTAGCCGGGACTGAAGCCCGTCGTCGCGCTCGTCTCGCTGACGACATCGGCGCCGGCGAGCTCGGCGATGCGGGCGCGCACGTCGCGGGGGAGGTCGGCCCAGTGCAGGCGGGAGCCACTGAAGGCCAGCGGCGCCGTCGTCACGGGAGCCGATTGTGCCAGGTCGCTGAACCAAACCGCGCCCCCTGGGCGGCATGCGTGTGACGGCAGGTGTGTGCGCTCTCACAGCTGCCCGCCCACGGCCCCGAGGAAGGGCCTTGCGCGGCCGCCGGACGACGCGCTACCTTTCATGTGTCAGGAAATGCTTACAGGTGAAGGAAGACCGTGACACCTCATCGGGACCCGCAGCCGGTGAGCGGTGACGCGCTCGTCGAGATCCTGTCGGCGCTCGCCAACCCCGTACGCCTGCGGATCCTGGGGACCCTTGCCAACGGTCGCGACTACGTCAGCAACCTCGCGCGCGTCGTCGGTATCAGCCGCCCGCTGCTGCACATGCACCTGCAGCGGCTGGAGGCCGCGGGCCTCGTCGTCGGGACCCTCGAGCTGTCCGCGGACGGCAAGGCGATGAAGTACTTCGATCTCGCCGGGATCGACCTGCACCTGACCCCCGACACCCTGGCGGCCGCCGCCAGGACCCTGAGCAGCGACCCGACCACCGGCCCCGCGGGGGGCCACCCACGTGAGGAGAAGCAGTGATGTCCCAGCTCGCCACCATCGCCATCCGGATGGCCGCCGAGTCAGACCCCGGTGGCAGCTCGATCGAGTGGCCGCAGGTGATCCTCATCCTGGGCGTGCTCTTCACGGCGTTCTGCGTCTTCATCGGCGTCGTGTCGATGCGGCACGAGGAGCGCAAGCTCCGCATCAGCACCGGCCAGGAGGAGGCCGTGCGGGCGCTCGTCGACAGGTACGAGCAGCTCGCCGCGACCACGCTGGACGCGCAGCAGCGCACCGCCGCCGACGTCGCCGAGCTCCGTGCGCGGGCCGCCGCCATCGAGCAGCTGCTGCGGAGCGTCGACTGATGGCCGCGCCGACGCCGGGGCGCGCGCCCGTGCCGACCCGCCCCCAGGTCATGGCCGCCGTCGTGCAGGACCGCTACGGACCGCCGGCGCAGGTGCTCCGGGTCGCGCAGGTCGCCGTCCCGACGCCGGGGCCCGACGAGGTGCTCGTCCGGGTGCGCGCGGTGGGCCTCAACCCGGCTGACCTGTTCCTCGTCACCGGCCGCCCCGGCATCCTGCGCGCGATGACGGGCCTGTGCCGACCGAGGCGCGGCGGGCGCGGGCAGGACGTCGCCGGCGTGGTGGAGGCCGTCGGTTCGGCCGTCACGTCGGTCAGCCCCGGTGACGAGGTCTTCGGCGAGACGGAGATGCAGGGTTCCTCGGGCACGCTGGCGGAGCTCACCGTCCTGCCCGGGTCCGGCCTCGCCCCCAAGCCCGCCGCGCTCTCCTTCACGGAGGCCGCCGGCCTGCCGATGGCCGGCCTTGCGGCGCAGCAGGGGCTGCGCGTGGCCGGCGTGGGCGCCGGCACGCGGCTCCTCGTCAACGGCGCCTCGGGCGGCGTCGGGCACCTGGCGGTGCAGCTCGCGGTCGCGCTGGGCGCGCAGGTCACGGGCGTGTGCAGCGGCCGGAACGCCGCGATGGTGCGCGGCCTGGGGGCCACGCGCGTCATCGACCACGAGACCGAGGACTTCACGGCGGATGGCGAGTACGACGTCATCCTCGACAACGTGCTCAACCGGCGGCTCGCGGACGTGCGGCGAGTGCTCGCGCCGCGCGGCGTGCTGCTGCTCAACTCCGGCAACGGCGGCCGCGTGCTGGGCCCCCTGCCGCGCATGGCGCAGGGCTCGCTCGCCTCGCTGGTGAGCCGGCAGACGATCCGGGCCTTCACCTCCGGGCCGTCGACCCGCGACCTCGTGCACCTGGCCGACCTGGCGAACGCCGGCGAGATCCGGGTGGTCGTCGAGGGCACCTACCCGCTCGCCGACGCCGCTCGCGCGCTCGAGCGGGTCGCGACCGGTCACGTGGCCGGCAAGGTGGTCGTCACGGTCCCCTGAGGGCACGCGGTTCGCTGAGGGCACGCGGTGCGGCGTTCGTAGACTCGCGGCATGTCCCGTCCGGCCTACCTCGACCACGCCGCGACGACGCCGATGCGGCCGGAGGCGGTCGCCGCGCTCGCCGAGGAGGCGGGGCGGACCGGCAACCCGTCGTCGGTGCACCACGCCGGCCGCGCGGCGCGCAGGGTGGTGGAGGAGGCGCGCGAGCTGGTCGCGGACCGGCTGGGCGCGCACCCGACGGAGGTGGTCTTCACCTCCGGCGGGACCGAGGCGGACAACCTCGCGGTGCGGGGCCTGGGGAGGTCGGTGGACGACCCCCCGGGGCTCCGCCGCGTCCTCGTCCCGGCGGTCGAGCACCACGCTGTGCTCGACGCCGCCACGTGGGCGGCCGCCCGCGAGGGTGCCGACCTGACCGTCCTGCCCGTCGACGGCTCGGGGACGGTGGACCTGGCCGCGCTGGAGGGGTCGCTCGCCCGCGGCGCAGGCCCGGGTGCCCTGGTCAGCGTGATGTGGGCGAACAACGAGGTCGGGACGGTCCAGCCGGTCGCCCGGGTCGTCGAGGCCGCCCGGGCCCGCGGGGCCCTCGTGCACTCGGACGCGGTCCAGGCCGTCGGCCGCCTGCCGGTCGACCTCGCCGCGTCCGGCCTGGACGCCCTGACCGTCTCGGCGCACAAGGTCGGCGGGCCGGTCGGCGTGGGTGCGCTCCTCGTGCGTCGCGGCACACCGGTCCAGCCGCTGGTCCACGGCGGAGGGCAGGAGCGCGGCCTGCGTCCCGGGACGGTGCCGGCGGCCCTCATCCGCGCGTTCGCCGTCGCGCTCGACCTCGCGA
>JAEZZV010000067.1 GCA_023418375.1 Actinomycetes bacterium
GCCTGCTGCCGGGCCGCCGCTAGCGGGGAGCGGGCGCGACGGCGCGCGCGAGCGCGGCGGCCCAGGCGAGGGCCGCCTCGAGCTCGCCGTCGACGAGCCCCCCGGCCTTGCCCTGGACACCGAACGACCGCGGCTCGGTGACCGGCCGCCCGCCCATCCGGACGAGAGCCTTGTGGGCGCCCTTCGCGGCCGACCCCGGGAGCGCGGGCCGGACCACCTTGGTGTCGAACGCGGCGAACCGGGTGCCCCCGAGCGGGAGGCTGATCTCCGCCAGCCACTCGCGCAGGCCCTTCCCGCTGGAGATCACCTTCCCGTCCGGGGCGTCGGACGCGGCGTCCTGCCGGGTGTTGGGGCGGCTGAGCCCGAAGGCGTGGGTCGGGGCACCCACGACGAGAAGGTCGATCTGGGGGGAGATCGTGCGGCCGCCGGGGGCAGCCGCGAGCGCGCTGATCTCCAGCACACGAACCGGGCCTGCGGGGGCCAGACCTTCACCGATCGCTTCCGCGATCGCCCTCGTGCTGCCGTACATGGACTCGTATACGACAAGCGCTGTCATGGGGGTCACTGTGCTCGGTCCCGGCGTGTCCGGGGAAGAGCCCGACTGGGCGAGATGTGCGATTCACCCGATGCGGCGGGGCGGCGCCCGGCGCGGCGCCGGCGCGTCAGGCGGCGGTGATCCGCGCGAGGGCGTCCGGGAGGAGGATCGCGGCGCCGCCGAGCGTCGCCCCCGCGGTGACGAGCAGGAGCACCGCCACCCAGAGGACGGCCGGCACGCCTGTGACCGAGGCGAGCTGGTCGGCGTCGGACGTCCGGGCGCCGGGACGGCGGCGGCCCGCCGCCAGCTCGAGCACCGTGCGCGGGGCCGCGAGCAGCCAGAACCAGGCGAGCGTGCAGGCGACCGCCGTCTGCACGGTCGGCGTCGCGGACCAGGTCACGGCCCCGACGCCCGCGCCACCGACGAGCACCACCCAGAGCCCGAACAGGTTCCGCACGAGCAGCAGCATCGCCGCGAGCACGACGAGCAGCAGCCACAGCAGCAGGACCGACCGTCCGGCGGCCACCAGAGCGGCGGCCCCCAGGCCGAGCGCCGCGGGCCCGGGGTAGCCCGCCAGCAGCATGAGCGCCATGCCCGGCCCGCGCGGGCGCCCCCGCGAGAGCGTCAGGCCCGACGTGTCCGCGTGCAGCCGGATCCCCGTGAGCCGGCGCCCGGTCAGCGCCGCGACGACGGCGTGCCCGGCCTCGTGCGCGACCGTCACCGCGTGCCGCGCCACCGGCCACAGGCCCGGGACGAGCACGAGCGCGAGAGCCAGGGCGCCGCAGAGCGCGACGACCTCGGGGGTCGGCGGGGGCTGGACGGCCGTCACCCGCTCCCAGAGCTCGATCACCGCGCCATCGTCGCAGGCGCGTCAGCGCTGCGTCGGCACCCAGGGGCTCAGCGCGCGGCCGAGCATGCGGCCCGCCTCGTCGCCGGGCAGCGCGGCCGCGAAGAGCCAGCCCTGCGCCGTCGCGCAGCCCATCGCGCGCAGCCGGTCGGCCTGCACCGTCGTCTCCACGCCCTCCGCGACGACCTCCAGGCCGAGCGTCTGCCCCATCCCGACGATGATGCGCACGAGCTCGGTGGTCTGGTGGTCCACGTCGATCTGGTGGATGAACGACTGGTCGATCTTCAGGGCGTCGACGGGGAAGGCCCGCAGGGCGTGCAGCGACGACTGGCCGGTGCCGAAGTCGTCGATGTGCATCCGGATGCCCTCGGCGTGCAGGTCGGCCATGATCTGCCGCGCCGCGTCGGGGTCGGACATGATCACCGACTCCGTGATCTCCAGGATGAGGTTGTCCGGGGAGATGCCGTGCCGGGCGATCGCCGCGGTCACGGTGGGCAGGAGCTGCGCCGACCAGAACTCGCGGTGCGACAGGTTCACCGCGACGGTCACCGGGCGGTCGTAGTCGCGCCGCCACTGCGCGATCTGCGCGCAGACCGTGTCGATGAGCCACTGGCCCAGCACGACGATCGTGCCCGTCTCGGCCATCACGGGCAGGAACTCCGCGGGAAGGAGGATGCCCCGGTCCGGGTGCTGCCAACGCACCAGGGCCTCCATCTGCGCGAGCCCGGTGCCGTCGAGCGCCACGACCGGCTGGTAGTAGACGACGAACTGCTCCTCGGTCAGGGCGGTCCGCAGCTCGTACTGCGCGCGCAGCCGCCCGGTGGCCCGCAGGTGCATGACCGGGTCGAACACCGACGCCGTCCCGCGCTCGGCCTCCTTGGCGTGGTACATCGCGATGTCCGCGTCGCGTAGGACGTCCTCGGCGCTGTCGTACCCGGTCTGCGACAGGGCGATGCCGATGCTCGCGGTGACCGCGACCTCGTGCTTGCCCAGGAGGACGGGCGCCGCGATCCGCTCCTGGATGCGCTCGACGATCGAGAGCACCGCCTCGGGTTGGAGCCCGTCGAGCAGCACCGCGAACTCGTCCCCACCGAAGCGCGACGCCGTGTCGACCGAGCGCAGTCCCTCGCGCAGCCGTTCGCCGACCGTCTCGAGCAGCTGGTCGCCCATGAGGTGGCCGAGGGAGTCGTTGATCAGCTTGAACCCGTCGAGGTCCAGGAAGACCACCGCGAAGCCGGCGTCGTCCCGCCGGTGCGAGCGTTCGACCGCCCAGGACAGGCGCTCCAGGAAGAGGCGGCGGTTGGGCAGACCCGTGAGGGTGTCGTACAGGGCGGCCTGGCGGAGCTGCTCCTCGAGCTGCTTGCGCTCGTCGATGTCCGACAGCGAGCCCACCATGCGCCGGCCCTTCCCGTCGTCGTCGGCGACGACGAGGGCGCGCAGCGACAGCCAGCGCGCCACGGTGCCCGGGGCGGCCACGCGGAACTCGATCTCGACGGCGCTGCCCGGGGCGGCCGCGGCGGCGGTGGTCGTCTCCTGGAGGCGGTGCCGGTCGTCCGGGTGGACGCGCCCGATCCAGTTGGCGGTGCCGACGCCGGGGCCCAGCAGGTCCTGGCAACGGTCGGACAGGTACAGCTCGCCGGTCTCGAACTCGTACTCCCACAGGCCGTCCTTGGCGGCCTCGGCGGCGGCGGCGTAGCGCTCCTCGCTCCGGCGCACGCTCTCCAGCAGCTTGCGCTCGCGCAGCGCGGCGCCGAGGAGCGCGGCCCAGTGGTTGTGCGTCGCGCGTCCGGAGCTGAACTCGTCGTCCAGCGGCCCGACGACGCACAGCAGGCCGTGGTCGCCGGTCGGCCCGCGGACGGGGACGACGTACGTGACCTCGGCGCCCTCGGGGTGGTCGTCGTCGTGCGTGCCGGGGAGCTCGGTGACGGCGCGCGGCGGGAACTCCTCGAACCGGCACAGCTGGCCGCGCAGGTGCGTCACGGTCCCGGTCGGGTCGAAGACGCCCTGGATGCGCAGCAGGCCCTCCGACGGCGACCCCTCCCAGAGCCCGAGGCACCCGGCGCTCGCCGGGACCAGGTCGAGCCAGCCGAGCTCGGCGGGCTCGCTGTCGAGCTCGCCGAGCAGCGCCAGACCGACGTCGTACTGCTGCGACAGCGACTCGGTGAGGCGGTCGACACGCCGCAGGGCCTCGACCATGTGCGCGGTCATCGTGCCCTCGGCGACGCTGATCGTGCAGTGCTGGATGACCTCGGCGACCTCGAGCCCCTCCGTGGAGAGCTCGCGGGCCCGCCGGGCGGCGAGCCGGACGAAGGTCGCGATGAATGCGCGCCGGTTCTCGGGAGGCTCGCGGCGGACCGTGAGCCGGTCGATCGCGCGCGCTATGGCCTGGTCCAGGGCCGCGACGTCGATGTCGGACAGGTCGACGTGCGCCGGGCGCTGGTAGCGGTCGAGGTCGAGGTGCGCGAGCACCTCGGCCAGGACCTGGGCCGCCTCGCGGGCCCCCGTCCCGCGGGGCTCGGCGCCCTGGGCGCCGGGGCCCCCCGGCACCCGGCGGCAACCGCAGGACTCGCGGACGACGAACGTCGTCGGGACGGTGTGCCGGCGGCGCTCGGTGGACAGCCCGCGCAGGTCGTCGAGCAGCAGCTCGGCCGCGTAGGCGCCCTGCGCGGAGAAGTCCTGCGACACCGTGGACAGCGGCGGGTCGGTGGTCCACCCGGCCTCGACGTCGTCGAACCCGACGATCGCCAGGTCCTCGGGGACGCTCTTGCCGGCCTCGCGCAGTGCGGCCATCACGCCGAGCGCCACCCGGTCGGTGACGCAGACGGCGGCCGTGAAGCCGTCCGCCATCGCGGCGAGCACACCTGGCGCCGCGGAGTGCCCGCCGAACTCGACGTGGTCGACGGCGGTCACGTGACGGTGCGGCAGGCCGTGCTGGGCGAGCGTGTCGCGGTAGGCGTCGTAGCGCTCGGCCATGTCGGTCTGGCCGAGGTTGCCCACGAAGAGGATCCGCTGGTGGCCGTGCTCGACGAGGTGCTCGACGGCCGTGTGCACGCTCGTGGAGTTGTCCACGACGACCGTGTCGACGTCGAGCTGCACGTCGTTGCTGACCAGCACGAGGGGCTTGCCCGTGGCGTGGAGGGTGCGCAGGTAGCGCTCGGTCGCTGCCCAGGAGATGGCGATGAAGCCGTCCAGGCTCGCCCAGCCGGCAGGGGTGAGCACGTTCGGGGCGGAGGAGAACTGCTCGGCGGCGCGGCCGGCGTCGAGCGTCTGGACGAGGGTGACCCGGCCGCCGGCGGCCGAGACGGTGCGCACCACCCCGGCGAGGACCTCGCCGAAGTAGAACCCGCCCGTGACGGGCGAGAGCACACCGATGTGGATCATCCACGTCCTTCGACATCGTCATCCGAGCGACAAGCCACCACGCCACTACATCGGCGGCGGACGGGGGGGACGTTAGCGGTCCGGACGGCCGTGCCGGTGCACCCCGTCCGTCCCTCGCGCGCCGTCGGTCCGGATCGTCGGGCCGTTCCTCGGCGTCCCGGCCGACGGGCCGAGGGTACGACCGATCAGCGCCCCGGCCTCCTCGGGCGGTAGGGCGTGCGCGAACAGCCAGCCCTGCGCCGCCGTGCAGCCCAGCGCGGCCAGGAGGTCCGCCTGCTCCGGTGTCTCCACCCACTCCGCGTGCACCTCGACGTCCAGCGCGCGCCCGAGGGCCACGATGGCCCCCACCAGCGCGTTCGCCTGCGCCCCCGTGCCCAGCTCGCCCACGAACGACCCGTCGATCTTCAGCGCGTCCACCGGGAAGCTGCGCAGCACGTGCATCGACGAGTGCCCCGTGCCGAAGTCGTCGAGGCGCACGCGCACTCCCGCGCGCTGGAGCCGCATGATGACCTCGCGGGCGCCCTCGGGCTCCGACATGATGACGGACTCCGTGGTCTCGAGGACGAGCGCCGACCCCGGGACGTCGTGGGTCGTCAGCGCCTTCACGACGGCGTCGGGCAGGTCGGCCGACCAGAACTCGCGGTCGGAGAGGTTGACCGCCACCGTGACGTCCGGTCCGTGCGCGCGCCGCCACTCGGCGAGCTGCGCGCAGACCAGGCCGAGCACCTGGTGACCGAGCGCGACGGCGGCCAGGGTGCCCTCGAGGTGGGGCAGGAACTGCGACGGCGGCAGCAGGCCCCGCTCCGGGTGCGCCCAGCGCACGAGCGCCTCGAACTCGTGGACCGTCGGGTCGGCGAGGTCGACGACCGGCTGGTAGTGGACGACGAACTCGTGGTGCGCGATCGCGCGCGTCACCGCGGTGCGCGTGTGCATCCGGGTGAGGGCGCGCTCGTGCATCGTGGGGTCGAAGATGCAGGCGGCGCCGTGCCCGGCCTCCTTGGCGCGGTACATGGCGATGTCGGCGTCGCGCAGCACGTCCTCGGCGTCCGTGTACGGCGTCGCGGAGGTCGTGATGCCGATGCTCGCCGTCACGGTCACCTCGTGGTCGCCGAGCAGGACGGGCGCGGCGATCCGCCGCTGGATCCGGCTGGCGACCACGAGCAGGTCCTCCGGCACGGGGTCGGTGAGCAGCACCGCGAACTCGTCGCCGCCGAAGCGGGCTGCGGTGTCGACGGCCCGCAGGTCGGCGCGCAGGCGCTCGCCGACGACCTGGAGCAGCTCGTCGCCCGCCAGGTGTCCCAGCGAGTCGTTGACGACCTTGAAGCCGTCCAGGTCCAGGAAGAGCACGGCGAACCGCTGGGTGCTCCCGTCGTGCGGACGGCCGAGCGCGTACGCGAGCCGGTCGAGGAACAGTCGCCGGTTCGGCAGGCCCGTGACGTGGTCGTACTGGGCCGCCCTGCGCAGCTTCTCCTCGAGGGACTTGCGCTCGCCGATGTCGGAGACCGACCCGACCATCTCGACCCCGCCGCCGCCCTCACCGGGCACCGCGAGCGCCCGGATCGTCACCCACCGCGTCGTGCCGTCGCGCCGCAGGATGCGCGCCTCGACCTCGACGGGGACCTCGGGTGTCTCGAGGCTGGACATGAGGATCGCGTGGGCCTGTTCCCGGTCGTCGGGGTGGAACCTGCTGTTGTCGAAACCCGGTGGCGCCTCGTCGAAGTCGAGCAGCTCGAGCGCGCGGTCGGACATGTAGACGGTGTTCGCTCTGGTGTCCCACTCCCACAGGCCGTCGGCGGCGGCGCGGGACGCCAGCGCGTACCGCCGCTCGCTGCGCCGCAGGCCCTCGAGGAGCGTCCGCTCGCGCAGGGCGGCACCGAGCAGCGCCGCCCAGTGGTCGTAGGTCGCGCGGGCCGTGCCGAACCGGCGGTCCAGGGACGCCACCAGGCAGAGCGCCCCGTGGTCCTCGCCGGCACCCCGGACGGGGATGACGTACGCGACGGTCCCGGCGCCGGCGTCGGCGAGGTCGAGCACGGGGGTCGGCGGGAACTCCTCGACCGGGACCACCGAGCCGACGAGGCCGCGCAGGCCGTGCCCGGCCTGGTCGCGCACCCCGGCGATCCGCAGGGTCGTCCGCTCGTCGTCGGCCCAGAGGCCCAGGCACGCCGTCGAGATGCCCGCGGCGGCGAGCCAGTCCAGGTCCGTGGGGTCCTCGCCGAGCGGGCGGCCCAGCAGGCCGAGTCCCACGTCGAGCTGGACGCCGAGCGCGGCGGACAGGCGCCGGACGTGCTCACGGCCGTCGCGGGCGTGCGCCCGGCCCATGAGGGTCACGAAGCGCGACACGGCGTACACCATCGTGGCGTGCCCGGGTGAGCCGACGGGCATGCGAGCGGCCGTCTGGACCATCCGGCGCACCGAGGCCTCGGCGAAGCCCTCGACGACCTCCGGGGTGGAGGGGACGGGGACCAGGTCCCTGACGGCGGCGGTGACCGCGTCGTCGAGGCGGACGAGGTCGACGTCCGTCAGGGCGCGCGCCTGGGGGACGGGTGTGTCGGCCGCCGCCGGGTCGCCCGGCGGTGCGCCCTCGGGGGTGATCCCGACGACGGACCACACGTCGGCGAGCAGGGCGTCGGCGGCCCGGACGAGGTCCGGCGTGTTGCTCGGGCCGCTCGGCGGGCATCCGCACGACTGCCGACGGACGAAGGTCGCGTCGACCGTCGTCCGCGTGTGCGGGACGGGGTCTCCCGAGGCCTCCGCCATGGCGAGCCGGGCGGCGAGACTGCCGATCCGGCTGCAGTCCTGCCGGACGGTCGTCAGGGGCGGGTCGAAGAGCCAGCCGACCTCCGCGTCGTCGAACCCGACGACGGCGAGGTCGCCCGGGACGTCCAGGCCGCGGGCGCGGGCCGCGGTGATCAGGCCTGCGGCGACGCGGTCGGTCCCGGCGACGACGGCCGTCCACCGGGGCGAGCTCCGCAGGACGTCGGGCAGCGCGGCGGCGCCGCCCGACTCGATCTGGTCCGGGGCGACGGCCATCGGCTGCGGCTCGAGGCCGTGGGCGCGCATCGCCGCGCGGTACGCCTCGTACCGCTCCGCGACGTCGGAGTGGTCGAGGTGGCCGACGAACCCGATCGCCGTGTGCCCGTGCTCGACCAGGTGCGCGACCTCGAGGGCGACACCTCCGGCGTTGTCCACGACGACCGACGCCGCGTCCACGCCGGGCGTCGCGTTGCTCGCGAGGACCACCGGGATGCCGGCCTCGCGGGCCCGGGTGAGGAACGCGGACTCCGCGGCCCAGGCGATGGTCACGAGGGCGTCCGCCTGGGTCCAGGCGAGCGGGGGCGTCGAGTCGGCGGCCGGGACCATGTCGCTGGACTGCCCGGCGTCGAGCGTCTGCACGAGGACCACGCGGCCGCCGCCGGACGCGGTCACCTCGGCGACGATGCCGGCCAGCACCTCGCCGAAGAACGGTCCACCGGTGGACGGCGACAGCACGCCCACGGTCATGGGGCGCGCGGCGTCGCGCGGGGTCCGGTCGTCCGGCCCGCGTCGTCGCGGTGGGTGCGTCACGGCGCGCCTCCGGTGGGCTCAGGTGGTGGGGGCCACCTCGATCAGTAGATCGGCAGTTCGCGCTCGGCAGGTGAGCACTACCAGGGTGAACTCCTGCGGCGTCCGGCGCGCGCCGGATCCGCGCCGGACGCGGGCCCGGCGCCGCGGGACGCGGGAACAGCCGCCGGGAGGGGCGCGTTCCCTGAGCGCAGGGGGAGGATGGGACCGACGGAGGAGGAGTCGATGGCGTACGTGGTCACCAAGTCCGACGAGCAGTGGCGGGCCGAGCTCGACCCGCAGGAGTTCGCGGTGCTGCGCCAGGCGGCCACCGAGCGGCCCTGGACGGGCGCGCTGCTCGACGAGAAGCGCCTGGGGACCTACCGCTGCCGCGCGTGCGGCGGCGTGCTGTTCCGCGCGGAGACCAAGTTCGACTCGCACTGCGGCTGGCCGAGCTTCTACGCGCCGACGGCGGACGACGCCGTCGAGCTGATCGAGGACCGGAGCCTCGGCATGGTGCGCACCGAGGTGCGGTGCGCGCGCTGCGGCTCCCACCTGGGCCACGTGTTCGACGACGCCCCGCAGACCCCGACCGGCGACCGGTACTGCATGAACTCGGTGTCGCTCACGTTCGAGCCCGCCGACGACGCGGGGCCGGCGGGCGGCGCATGACCGACCGCCCGCGCCCCCGCCGGCCCGCGAGCCTGGACCAGTACGCGGCCGAGCAGGTCCCCGACCCGTTCGACGCGACGCAGCGCGGGGAGGTCGCGCACACCAGCGCGCGGGCCCTCGTGGCCGGTGGCCGGGCGAGCGACGACCCGGCGGTGCGCGACCGGCTGATCCGTCTCGTCGAGGCCGAAGGGCTCGACACGGTCGCCGCGCTGTGGGCGGGCAGCGCGCCCGGGACCCTGCCGGGCGCACTGTGGCGCCTCTACGTGCTGCGGGAGTGGGTGCGCCGTGACCCGCGCACGATCGCCGAGCGCTACCGGCTGGGCACCCAGCGCGCGCACGTGGCGGACGCCGTCGCGGGCGTCGCCAGCCCGCCGGGCCCGTCGGAGGTCATGGCGGTCGCGGACGCGGTGCTCTCGGGCGTCTACTCGGGTGACCTGGCGGTCGCGCTCGAGCGCGCGGGGGCCTTCTGCCGGGTCCTGGTCACCGGCTCGGCCCTCGACGCGGACCTGGTCGACGACGCGGACCTCGCCGGCCGGATGACGCGCGGTGCCTCGGGCCTGCTCCGCACGGCCGAGGAGCTCGAGGACGCGGCGCGTCTGTGGCGGGCCGACCGCCTGGACTGACCGTCGTGGTGCGTCCCACCCCGGGCACCGGGTGCACGTCGTCGGCGGGGGCACCTACAGTGGTCGTCGACGCCGGGCCGCGGTAGCCCCGGGCTCCATTGTTCGCCGCTTCGAGCGGCCACGCGCCGAGAGGCGCTCCCGGCCCGGCGTCACACCTCTCGCGCTCCCCGGTCGGCCGGCCCGTGACCCGGTGCGCCCGCTCGCGCGGCCCGGCACACCCGGGATGTACCGGGTATGAACAACTCGTGACGCGGGGGTGAGAGCGCGACACCCCGGCGTTTGCGCGAGACCGCCAGTGCTGCCCTAGCCTGAGTCGACCGTGTGCTCTTCAGGACCGGGAGTCCCCTCGTGAGACTGCGCCTCACCCCGCGCAACACTTCCTTCTTCGACCTCCTCGCCGAGTCGGCCAGCCACCTCGTGCGCGGAGCCGCGCTCCTGGCGGAGCTGCTGGGCGCCGACAAGGAGGACCGTCAGGCCATCGCGACGAAGCTCCGCGAGGCGGAGCACGACGCCGACGAGGCGACGCACACGATCATGCGGAACCTCAACCAGACGTTCGTCACCCCGTTCGACCGTGACGACATCTACGGGCTCGCCAGCCGCCTGGACGACTGCATGGACGCCATGGAGGAGGCGGGCGACCTCGTCGTGCTCTACGAGCTCGGCGCGCTGCCGGAGCTCGTCATCAAGCAGGTCGACGTCCTGCAGCGCTGCGCCGAGCTCACGGCCGACGCGATGCCGCGCCTGCGCTCGATGAAGAACCTCACCGAGTACTGGGTCGAGATCAACCGCCTGGAGAACGAGGGCGACCGGACCTACCGCAAGCTCGTGGCCGAGCTGTTCAACGACGGGCTCGAGCCCATCATGGCGATGAAGCTGAAGAACGTCGTCGACACCCTCGAGGCGGCCGCGGACGGCTTCGAGCGCGTCGCCAACATGGTCGAGACGATCGCGCTCAAGGAGTCCTGACGACGTGGAGATGGTCCTCGTCGTCGTGGTGGTGGCGTTCGCCCTGGGCTTCGACTACACCAACGGCTTCCACGACGCCGCCAACGCGATCGCGACCTCGGTCTCGACGCGGGCGCTGACCCCGCGGGCGGCCCTGATCATGGCCGCCGTCTTCAACCTCGTCGGCGCGATGCTCGGCACCGAGGTCGCCCAGACCATCGGCAGCGGCATCATCGACATCACGGAGGCCGACTCCACGCACCTCGGCCTGGTCATGGTGCTGTCGGCCGTGGTCGGCGCGATCGTGTGGAACCTCATCACGTGGTGGTTCGGCATGCCGTCGTCGTCGTCGCACGCGCTCATCGGCGCGCTGACCGGCGTCGGGCTGGCCTCCGGCGTCCAGGTGCACTGGGACGTCATCTGGGACAAGGTCGTGCTCCCGATGGTCGTCTCCCCGGTGGTGGGCTTCACGCTGGCGTTCTTCCTGATGGTGGCGCTGCTGTGGGCGTTCCGGAACGCCAACCCGCACAAGGTCACGCGCCGCTTCCGCATCGCGCAGACGGCCTCGGCCGCCGCGATGGCGCTCGGGCACGGCCTGCAGGACGCCCAGAAGACGATGGGCGTCATCGTGCTGGCGCTCGTGGCAGGCGGCGTGCAGGAGGACAGCCAGATCCCGCTGTGGGTCAAGCTGTCGGCCGCGACCGCGATCTCGCTCGGCACCTACTCCGGCGGCTGGCGCATCATGCGGACGCTCGGCCGCCGCGTCATCGAGCTCGACCCGGCCCGCGGATTCGTCGCCGAGACCGTGGCCGCCTCGGTGCTCTACACGACGGCCTTCGCCTTCCACGCTCCCATCTCGACGACGCAGACGATCACCTCGGCGATCATGGGCGTCGGCGCCACCAAGCGCCTGTCCGCGGTCCGTTGGGGCGTCGCGGGCAACATCGCCATCGCGTGGGTGCTCACCATCCCCGCCGCCGCGACCGTCGCGGCCCTGATGTACTGGCTGATCTCGGCCTTCATCGGCTGACCCTGCGTCGGCTGACGGGCCGCCGTGGCGCTCCGGCGCCGGGCGGCGCCTACCGGGCGTGGGCCGGGCGGTGCGTCTCCACGGCGACCACCCGCGCGTCGGCCCCCGTGCCGGCGACGTGCGCGACGAGCACCTCGCCCGTGCGCAGCCACGGGTCGCTGTCGGGGACGGTGCCGGTGGTCCAGCGCCGGGTCGCGTCGGCGACGGCGGACAGCACCGCGCTCAATGCGGGGCGGTGGGTGCAGACGACCGCGTCACGCGCGTGGCCCAGGAGGGACGAGACCAGCGCGGCGGCCGCCTGCGGGTCGTCGCGCACCGCCTCCTCGGTGAGGACGTCGAGCTCTCGCGGGGTCAGTCCCGTGCGCTCGGCGTAGGGCGCCATCGTGCGCACGCAGCGCGCCCAGGGGCTCGTGACGACCTCGGCGACTCCGAAGGCCGAGAGCACGTCCACCAGGGCGCGCGCCTGCGCCTCGCCCTGCGCGGTCAGCGGCCTCGTCGCCTCGCCGCGCTTCCACGCGGACCGCTGCTTGGCGCGGCCGTGGCGCGCGACGGCGACGACGCGGGTCGCCAGGCGGCCCGTGGCGTGCCGCTCGGTCAGGACGGTGAGCGGCGTGCGGTCGGTGGGGCGGGTGAGCAGGTCGGCCGCGGTCGAGGTGGAGACCCACACGACGTCGTCGATCTCGGTGAGCGGCGCGCGCTGGACCAGGTCGCGGGCGTCGAGCGCCGCGGCGTCGGCGTCGGTCGCGACGCGCGCCGCCCAGTACCGGACCTCCTTGCGGGCGCCGTCCGGCATCCGGTAGCGCAGCGTCGGCAGCGGCACCCCGAGCACGACGGGCGTCCCGGTCTCCTCCGCAACCTCGCGGCACGCCGCCGCCGGCAGGGACTCCCCGGGGTCGAGCTTGCCCTTGGGCCACGACCAGTCGCGGTACCGGGGCCGGTGGATCAGGGCGACCTCGAGCCGCCCGTCGCGCTCGCGCCAGGGCAATGCCCCGGCCGCGTGCACGACCGGGACGGTCGCGGCGGGCCCGCTCACCTGTCGCGCGCCGGCCGGCGTGCCCGCTGGTGCCGGGTGATGAGCGTCTCCTGGAGGTCGCGCAGGCGGTGACCGTGCGCGTCGCGCACGTGCCGGCGCCACGTCCCGTCGGGCTGGAGCCACCACGAGGCCGTGCGCTCGTCCACGGACAGGTCCATCAGCTCGAGGAGCTCGGCGGCGTGGTCCGGGCCCACGCTGAGCAGCACCTCCATGCGCCGGTCCAGGTTGCGGTGCATGAGGTCCGCGGACCCGATCATCACCTCGGGATCGCCGTCGTTCGCGAACGCGTAGATCCGCGCGTGCTCGAGGAAGCGGCCCAGGATCGAGCGCACCCGGATGGTCTCCGACAGGCCGGGCACACCGGCCCGCACCGCGCAGATGCCGCGGACCACGAGGTCCACCGGCACGCCGGCCTGCGACGCGCGGTACAGGGCGTCGATGGTGGCCTCGTCGACGATCGAGTTCACCTTGATGCGGATCCAGGCGGGCTTGCCGGCGCGGTGGTTGGCCGTCTCGCGCTGGATGCGCTCGATGAGCCCGGTCCGCATGGCCCGCGGTGCGACGAGCAGGCGGTTGAACCGTGCCTTGGGCGCGTACCCGGACAGCTGGTTGAACAGCCGGGTCAGGTCCTGGCCGACCTCCGGGTCGCACGTCAGCACGCCCAGGTCCTCGTACAGCCGCGCCGTCTTCGGGTTGTAGTTGCCCGTGCCGACGTGGCAGTACCGGACCAGGCCGTCGTCCTCCTGGCGCACCACGAGCGAGAGCTTGCAGTGCGTCTTCAGCCCGACGATGCCGTACACGACGTGCACGCCCGCCTGCTCGAGCTTGCGCGCCCACGAGATGTTGGCCTGCTCGTCGAACCGCGCCTTGATCTCGACGAGGGCCAGCACCTGCTTGCCCGCCTCGGCCGCGTCGATGAGCGAGTCGACGATGGGGGAGTCGCCCGACGTCCGGTACAGCGTCTGCTTGATCGCCAGCACCTGCGGGTCGGCCGCGGCCTGCGCGAGGAACGCCTGGACGCTCGTCGCGAACGAGTCGTAGGGGTGGTGCAGCAGGATGTCGCGGCGGCGCATCGCGGCGAAGACGTCGGTGGCCATCGCCGTCTCCACCTCGGCCAGGCCCTTGTGCGTCCCGCCCACGAAGCGCGGGTAGGCCAGGTCGGTGCGATCGAGGTCGGCGATGAGGCCGAGCCCGGTGAGGTCGAGCGGGGCGGGCAGCTCGTAGACCTCGTTGGGGTCGACCCCGAGCTCGCGGGTGAGCAGCTCGCGGACGCGCGGCGCGATGTCCTGGGCGACCTCGAGCCGCACGGCAGGGCCGAACCGCCGCCGCAGCAGCTCCTTCTCCATGGCCTGGAGGATGTTCTCGGCGTCGTCCTCCTCGACCTCCACGTCCTCGTTGCGGGTGACGCGGAAGGTGTGGTGCTCGCGCACCTCCATGCCGGGGAAGAGCTGGTCCAGGTGGACGGCGATGACGTCCTCGAGCGGGACGAACGACGTCGGGCCCTTGGCCGGGTCCGCGGCCCGCGTGCTGGGCGCGCTCGGCTTGCCCCGCGCATCGACGGCGATGAACCGCGGCAGCAGCGGCGGCACCTTCACGCGCGCGAAGTGCTCCTTGCCGGTCGTCGGGTTCACGACGACGACCGCGAGGTTGAGCGAGAGCCCCGAGATGTACGGGAAGGGGTGCGCCGGGTCCACGGCGAGCGGCGTGAGCACGGGGAAGATCTGGCGCCGGAAGAACTTGCGCAGCCGCTCCTGCTCCGCCTCGCCGAGCTCGTCCCAGTGCACGAGCGAGATGCCCTCGGCGTCCAGGCCGGGCTGGACGGACTCGAAGAAGACGGCCGCGTGCCGGTCCATGAGCCGGTGCGCCTCGGCGCTGATCGCCTCGAGCACCTGGCGGGGGGTCAGGCCCGACGCCGCGGTCACCGCCATGCCTGTCGCGATGCGCCGGCGCAGGCCGGCGACGCGGACCATGAAGAACTCGTCGAGGTTCGACGCAAAGATCGAGCAGAACCGCACGCGCTCGAGCAGCGGGAGGCTGGTGTCCTCCGCCAGCTCGAGGACGCGCTCGTTGAACTGGAGCCAGGAGAGCTCGCGGTCGGCGAACCGGTCGGCCGGCAGCGGCTCCTCGTGCCCGCCCGTGGCCGTGCGGGCGTCGAGCTCCGCGTCGACGTCGGCCTCGGGCAGCGGCACCGGCTCCTCGACGAGTGCCGCCGCGTCGTCCGCAGCCGCCGTCCCGTCGCCCGCCGCAGTCCCGCCGTCGGTCTCCGTCGCCGCCACCTCGGTGGGCGGGACGTCGTCGGCCGAGGTCACGGTCGTGCCGGCCGGTCCGGTGCGCGGCTGCGTGGTCATGGCGTCATCGTCGCATCGGTGGGGGGTGGGTGCGCCACCCGCTGTCCTCCCCGTCTACCCGTACTGGACGTCGCGGCGCACGACGTCGAACCCGGCCCGCCGGTAGGTGGCCACGGCGGCGTGGTTGTCGCCCTCGGTGAACAGCACGACGCGCCGGAGCCCGCGCGCGGAGAGCCGCTGCAGCGTCAGCGCCGTCAGGGCCCGGCCCAGTCCCAGGCCCTGGGCGTCCGGGTCGACGCCGAGCACGTACAGCTCGCCCTCGTCGGCGCCCGGGGAGACCTTGAGCCACGTGAAGCCGACCACCTGGCCCGCGCGCTCGGCGAGCACGAGGTCCTCGGCCCGGAACCACGGCTCGGCCCGGCGTGCGGCGAGGTCGCTCGCGCGCAACCGGCCCTGCTCGGGGTGCCAGTGGAACGCCCGGCCGTTGACGGCGAGCCAGGCGTCGTCGTCCATGCCGGGGCGGTACGCGCGGAGCGTGACGCCGTCGGGCAGCACCGGCGCCTCGACGGGGCCGTCGAGGTCGCGGGCCATCTGCCACAGCTCGCGGCGCACGGCGAGCCCGGCGCGCGCGGCGAGGCCGCGGGCGGCTGCGAGGTCCCCGTGCGCCCAGACGAGGGT
>JAEZZV010000070.1 GCA_023418375.1 Actinomycetes bacterium
AGACGGCGCGGGCGCGACCGACGGGCGTCGGCGAGCTGGACCGGGTGCTGGGCGGCGGGCTCGTCCCGGGCGCGGTCGTGCTGGTCGCGGGCGAGCCGGGCGTCGGCAAGTCGACGCTGCTGCTCGACGTCGCCGGTCGCGTCGCCGCCGCCGGGCGCCCGGTGCTGTACGTCACGGGCGAGGAGTCTGCGGGCCAGGTCCGGCTGCGCGCCGAGCGCATCGGGGCGCTGTCCCCGCACCTGCTCCTCGCCGCCGAGACCGACCTCGGCGCGGTGCTGGGCCACCTCGAGGCGACGGAGCCCGAGCTGTTCGTGCTCGACTCGGTGCAGACCGTCGCGTCCGCGCAGGTCGACGGCGCGCCGGGCGGCGTCGGGCAGGTGCGCGAGGTCGCGGCGTCGCTCATCGCGGCCGCCAAGGAGCGCGGCATCCCCGCGCTGCTGGTCGGGCACGTCACCAAGGACGGCAGCGTCGCCGGGCCGCGGACGCTCGAGCACCTGGTCGACGTCGTGTGCCAGGTCGAGGGCGAGCGGCACTCGCGACTGCGCCTCATCCGCGCGAGCAAGAACCGGTACGGCGCCACCGACGAGGTCGGCTGCTTCGACCTCACCGACGCGGGCGTCGTCGAGCTGCCGGACCCGAGCGGCCTCTTCCTCTCCACGACGTCGCGCGACGTGCCCGGCACGTGCGTGACCGTCACGCTCGAGGGTCGGCGCCCGCTCGCCGCCGAGATCCAGGCGCTCGTCGCCCCCACGCTGCTGAGCAACCCGCGGCGGACGACGAGCGGCCTCGACTCCAGCCGGCTCGCCATGGTGCTCGCCGTGCTCCAGCGGCGCGGCGGCGTGCCGCTGAGCGACAAGGACGTGTACGCCTCGACCGTCGGGGGCGCCCGGGTCGTCGAGCCCGCGGCCGACCTCGCCCTCGCGCTCGCCGTCGCCGGCAGCACGCACGACGTCCCGGTGGTGCCGGCCCTGGTCGCCTTCGGCGAGGTCGGGCTCGCCGGCGAGGTGCGGCCCGTCGTCGGGCTGCCGCGGCGGCTCGCCGAGGCCCGCCGGCTGGGCTTCCGGACGGCCGTCGTGCCCGAGGGCGCGCTCGCCGAAGGGCGGGCCCCGGACGGGATGACGGTCCTCGAGGCGCGCGACGTGCGGCACGCGGTACGGCTCGCCCGGACGCCCACCGAGCAGGCCGACTGACCTGCGGCGGGTGCCCGCGCGTCGGGCGGATGGTCCACACCACGGCGGGGTGCGCACGCGTACCCTTGGCCCGTGGTCACCGAGCGGAGCGCCGAGGAGACGTTGCGCGCCACCCTGGCGGCCGTCGCGCCCGGCACCGAGCTGCGCGACGGGCTCGAGCGGATCCTGCGGGGCCGCACCGGCGCGCTCGTCGTCCTCGGGCACGACCGGGTCGTCGACGCCATGTGCTCCGGCGGTTTCATCCTCGACGTGCCGTTCTCCGCGACCCGCCTGCGCGAGCTCGCGAAGATGGACGGCGCCGTCATCGTCGACCGCGACGCGGCCCGGATCGTGCGCGCGGCCGTGCAGCTGCTGCCCGACCCGACCATCGAGACCACGGAGTCCGGCACCCGGCACCGCACCGCCGAGCGCGTCGCCAAGCAGTCCGGCTTCCCGGTGATCTCCGTCAGCCAGTCGATGCGGATCGTCGCCCTGTACGTGGGCGGGTCGCGGTACGTGCTGGAGGAGACGGACGTCATCCTGTCGCGCGCCAACCAGGCGCTCGCGACGCTCGAGCGCTACAAGGCCCGGCTCGACGAGGTCAGCGGCACGCTGTCCGCCCTCGAGATCGAGGACCTCGTCACCGTGCGCGACGTCGCCGCCGTCGTGCAGCGGCTCGAGATGGTGCGCCGCATCTCCGAGGAGATCGAGGGCTACGTCGTCGAGCTCGGCACCGACGGCCGCCTGATGGCCCTGCAGCTCGACGAGCTCGTCGGCGGCATCGGGTCGGACCGCCAGCTCGTCATCCGCGACTACGTCGACCCCGGCAAGGCCGGGAAGAACCACGCCGACGCCCAGGCCGCTCTCGCCACGCTCGACTCCAACGAGCTCCTCGACCTGGCGCACATCGCCCGGATCCTCGGCCTGGTCGGGCCCGACGACTCGCTCGACGGCGCCGTCGCCCCCCGCGGCTACCGGCTCATGTCGCGCGTGCCGCGGCTCCCGGGCGCGATCGTGGACCGCCTGGTCGGGCACTTCGGCGGCCTGCAGAAGCTGCTGGCCGCAGGCATCGACGAGCTGATGGCCGTCGACGGCGTCGGCGAGCAGCGCGCGCGTGCGGTCCGCGAGGGCCTGTCCCGCCTGGCCGAGTCCAGCATCCTCGAGCGCTACGTCTGACGCCCGGGGGGTCAGCGACACCGGCGGCTACTCCAGGGTGAACACCAGGTCGTTGCTCTGCGCGCCGACGAGCGTCGCCATCGCGTGGTACGTGCCGGCGCGGGGCTCCGGCAGGCCGCTCGAGCACGTGGCGTCCGAGCGCACCCGGGCCCACGGGACGCCGGCGGCCTCCTGCGCACCCTCGGCGAGGAGCAGCATCCGCTCCGAGCCCTCGGCGCCCTCGACCGCGCAGTCCAGCGACGACCAGATGCGGTCCGCCCCCGAGGTCACCAGCACCTCGAGCGAGGCGGTCCCGGCGTCGACGGTGCAGCTCGAGCCGGCGGCCTTGGTGATCGTGACGGTGAACGTGGGCGTGGTCCCCGCCGCGTAGCTGGGGGCATCGCTCGTCAGCGCGAGCTGGAGGTCGCCCGCCTCGCACGTGCGCGACGCCGCGGCGTCCGGCTGGGCGGCGGCGTCCGCGGGCTCGGTCTCGGCGGTCGTGGGCTCGGTGGCCGGCTCCGCGC
>JAEZZV010000140.1 GCA_023418375.1 Actinomycetes bacterium
AGGTTGGCAAGAGCAAGGAACGCAACGTCAACGCCCGCCTCGAGGCCATGTGCGGGCATTACCTGTTCGAGCCGGAATTCTGCAACCGGGCGGCCGGATGGGAGAAGGGAATCGTCGAGAAGAACGAACGTCCAGGACCGGCGCCGCCAAATCTAGGTGGCGGCCGCTGAGGTGCGATGGACGAGCCTTGCACAATTGAATGACTGGCTAGCCGAGAACTGCCATCCTCCATTGGCCAAGACTCAGCATCTATTCGTCTTTAGTTCGGTTTTGCACAAACTGTATTGAAAGAAGGCTGCCGTAGCATTGAGCATGCGCACCCAATGGAGAATCGCCGTGCGTCACGACTGGAATAATGATCTTGCGCAAATCAGGGTGAGTAATGTGCCTATGTTTGTCGCCACGCTGGAAACTCCCGCTTGGGCGATCCAACTGACGGAGCCGTTGGTCGTTGTCTTTCTTCAAGCATCGTAAGCTGAACCAGTGTGGCGGAGTACGCGTGCCTATGTGATCGTCTCTTTTCAGCCACCACAAACGACAACAAGTCAACACATGACGGACAAATGTTGATTCCATTGGGCTCGGTCAATATCATGAGCTTTTCCGCCATCCACGCGTTTTTGAAGTGCCCCCCTCCCCCCGCTGACTTGCAAGATGAAGCAGACTTCGATCATAGCCCAGCATTAACCGACAAAGAAATTGCGTTCCTCGAGTTCTTTGAGTCCATGTCGGAAGAGAATCAAGCTGCGCTTACTCGCGTTGCGCAATATCTCGATGCACATCCTCAGGCTGAGCCAGTGACCAAGGAAAAACTTAAAGAGCTATTCCTTAGTGCCTGATCAGTGTCTTTTCAACAGCAAAGACAGAAATGCCAGCACAATGAACTGCTCACTCGTATGCAATGTGCGTTCGCAGTTTTTCCATAGCCGCCGGCACTTCTCCAGCCAGGCGAAAGAGCGCTCGACGATCCACCGCTTCGGAAGCACAACAAATTTATGCGGCTCGTTGCGTTTGACCACTTCCACCTTCGCTCCCAATATCTGCCACGTCAAGTCTTCAAACCGCTCGCCGGTATAACCACCATCGGCCAAGACATTGCGCACCCTGGACAGCTTGTCGTCGTTGAGCAGGAACATCAGCAAGGCGCCGTTGCGATCGTTGACGTCGGCAGTGGTCACCGCAATCGCATGCGGCAAGCCTTGCGTATCGACGGCAATGTGACGCTTGATGCCCGCTACCTTCTTGCCGGCGTCATAGCCTTTGTGTCGTGCCGTATCGGTGTTCTTGACGCTTTGCGCGTCCACGATGCAAAAGCTCGTCGAGGGCTGCCGTCCGTTGTTCGCGCGTTCTTGCGCCACCTGATTTTTTTAATGCCTGCTCCAGCAGGCTTTCCACTCCCTCATCGGGAATCTTGCTCCAATGGTCGAAGTGGTAGCGCACCGTGCTGGGTGACGGAAAATCGCCCGGCAGCGCGCGCCACGTCGCCGCATTCTTCAGCAAATACAAAATCGCACAGAAAATGTCATACAGATCCCATTTGCTCGGTGCCGTCTTCTTCCTCGATCCTGCCAGCAGCGGGCGAATCAGTTCGAATTGTTCCCGGCTGATATCGCTTGGATAATGCTTCCTTGTCACCTCGTTTCCATCTCAACACAAAACGTGTTTGACGGAAAAATACCGATCAGGTTCTCAGAGATACCGCCGTTGCATTCATGGCAATATTTTCTCGGATTGAACCAGCCCTGTTCTGTAGGTGCTTCTACACGTTAGATTTGAAGCATCGAGTGGATTTCTTCTTGTTGTCTCAGTGACTAATTGGGCTGAGTAACACGTACAGACTGGTAGTCGATATCTGGTTAAAGCAGCTGTTCAATTAGCTGAATTTTCGAATTGGAAAAGGACGGCTCCTGGCCAAACTCTGCCGGTCAGCACTAGTGAGCCAGTCAACCATAACCAGCACAGGGGGACAGTTCAATCGGAGTGCACACAAAAATTTTCACGTTTGACGCCTGATGGTTCGGTAGTGCGGTTCAGTGGCGGTTTTGCCGTGAGAATCGGTGGCGAATTTGGAATGCGAAAGGGTGACGGTTTTTAGATGCGAATCGGTGGCGTTTTTCGTGCGAATACTCACCTGTTCGCACAAGCCCGTGAACTATACGAGCGGAAACTGCCTCAACAGCTGCTCTCCGGCGTCGGCAAGAGGCGGTGCATGCATCGCCGCCCGCGTGTACGGGCGAAAAGCTGGGTCTGCTTCACCGCGCAACTCAGCCTGGGTTCGCCCAAACCATGCCGGGTCGAAATAGAACATCAGATAGGACCAAGCTGGCCCCGGGAGGGGATTGCAGGCGTGAACATCGCCCGGGTTCATCACCACCAGCGATCCCTTTTCCACCACTTCGACGTTCTGGCCATTGACATAGCTGCTGCGTCCACCGGTGATGACGCCGACGGAGAAAGTCTCATGCCAGTGCCGCGAGTAGCACAACGCGTCCCCGTATTGCACAGCGCGGGCCTCGAGGAAAGGCAATGCCGCGTCTCGCCAGAATAGCTGTTGTGGTTCGGAATTGCTGTGTCGCCTCATAGCCCTGATTTTACGATGTCCCTGGAACGGGGCGGATACTGGCCGATTGCACCCTGTACTTTTGCCGCAATGTCCGGTGTGGGGCAGAGATCTGCCAATAACGAAGCATGCTTGCGCTGCGCCGGCATACGGCGCCGGAAATGGAAAGACGAAGTAGCGAAAATGGTTGCGGACGACGAATCAGACTCGGTGATAACAAGTGACCGTTACAGACGTCATGACAAATACGGATAGGTCTGACTCATTCAGCCCCCTCGCTTTTGCATGCGGAATTCCCACGGCGGCAGCGGATTGGCATCACGCCATAGTCCGCGCTGTTCGGAACGTGCCGCTTCCTGCAGGGCCGGCAGGGCGACATCCTTGTTGTACTTCGTATAGACCCACGCCATGCCACGCTCAACCTGCCTGCGGTTCGCTTCAATGCCGTCACAGGTCACCACTGCAACGGTGCGGCCATACCGGTCGATATCCTGTGTCGCGTAGCTCGCGTTCTTGCCAAAGCACAGCTCGGACAATGACTGTCTGGATCGCTCGCCAAAGGCCTGGACTTTCTCTGGTGCGTCGATATTGGCCAGCCGGATCTTGAGCGGTCGCTTACCGACCAACAGGGTAAGCGTGTCGCCATCGGCGATACCAATGACCTGATGCGCCTGCGCCGGAAGCGATAGGGCGAGTGCAAGCGCGAGAATAGGGAATTTCATGGTTTATATAGCTGTATAGATGCCAGCCGCCACTCTTCGATCTCCTCCGCGTTGCAAATCACTGGTGTGCCCCGATTCAGGTAGAAGAAGCACCAACCGGTCACGCTCCACCGCATCTCATGCTCCCCATCCCTGGTCGTCACGATACATAGTTCCCCCTCTTTCAGGCGGGATAGCGCACTCTCCGGTC